>PLIU01000182.1 GCA_003140095.1 Verrucomicrobiales bacterium
TGAAGAATTATGTCTTACGCCCGGCGGCTGTTTGTCTCCCCGAAACGGCGAATGATGCTTTAGAAAACGACGCCTTGACTCCGTTTGTCCGCGTGATTCACCGATTAGTAATACCCAAATCTCGCCAAACGATTCGCGCTGCGCCGGAATGCGTCGATAGGATCCATATACCACGTGAAAGAAGCGGTCGGCGAGGGCGCCGCCCGCCGCACGCGGGGCGCGTGCGCCCCCAAGCCACGAATATCGTCGCAGGAGACGAGGTTTTGGGTTGAACCAACCTTATGGCGCCAACGAACACAAAATGTCAATATCATTTGGGATAAAAGTGATTTATTTTCAAAATAAGGGATTATTTTAGTAATAACCATGGCGGCGGCGCGTGTTATTTATTATTGACTGAGTTAGGACGGGGCAAGAATAGAGGTTGCGTGGAGGGATTTGCCACGATATGCCGGCAAGTACGGAATTGATGGGTATTTCTGCTTATTTCCAAAAATTTGAATGTTCGAGGAATTTCGAGAACTCGCTTAAAATACAAAGGGTCCAGATGTCATTTCAACTCCACGATGACCGCCATGGCGAGCCAGACCAGCTTGGCCAGATTGCAAAATGCCGTCTCATTCGCTTTTGCGCGACTTATTTCTTTTTCATGCTCTTTCGTTGTTGAATGATTGGTTCCAGTTGAGCTAATCTCTTTCCATGAACGTGACAAAGGAAGTACTGCCAAATCCCGGCGTATGAAGAACTGCGTCGCTGGCTTCCTTCTGCTGATGTGGCCGGCACTGTTCTGCGTCCAGCTCCCATCCGTCTTGGCGCAGACGGAGGCCGCGGGGGAGGAGGCGAAGCTGGCGGCGGACGAAAAGGAAAGCTGTGTCCGCAATCTGAAGATCATCTACGAGGCCATCCAGAACTACCGGGTTGACCACAAGAATATCCCCAACTGGCTGTCCGACCTCGTCCCGCAATACATCCATGACGCCAACGTTCTCGTTTGCCCCGTTTGCAGACGAACCGGCGAAATCGAATCCGGCACATTGGCGGACCCCAAAATCCCTTGCTCATATTTATATGAGTTTTGTCCGCTGCAGCTCGGAACAACGGACGCGCCCGAGAACCCCACCAAGACCCGCCGCCAATGGAAGCAGCGCCAGATGGGTCTGGCCGGTTCCGTTGTGCCCATTGTCCGTTGCCGGCATCATGGGGTGGTTCTGAATCTGGCGTTCGACGGCCGGATTTATGAAAGCCCCCCGTCGTGGGAGGTTCTATTAACCAACCAATTGGACATTGCCGAACTCATACCGGCGCGGATATTTGCCGCGGACTCAGACCCGAACGCCGCCGAAACTTCCATTCCACTGGCGTCCACTTACCCGCCGCGCGATCCCCGGACCAAACCGAGCCTGATCGACCTGACCGCGTATTACAACGCGGCGCTGACGGAATCGTGGCAAGGCAACTCGAAAAACGACCTGGCGTCGCTGCCGACCGGCGTGGAAAATTTCGCCGGAGTGGATTACGATGTGCGCGGCATTGTGCAGGTGGGCGGCAAAGAACAAGCCGCCGAACACTTTCCCGCGCGGATCGAGGGGATAAAAATCCAACAGAAATGCGCGCGCCTGCATTTTCTGCACTCGGCTGGATTTGGCGCTGTAACCGATGAAGGACAACAGGTGGGCAGTTACATCGTGCATTTCGCCACCAACCGGATGCAGTTGGAAATCCCCATCATCTACGGGCACGATGTGCGGAACTGGCACCGGCTGGCCGGTGAACAACCGTCCGCTGATTTGGACCTGGCCTGGAAGGGCACCAACGCCGTCAGCGCCGACTCGCACAATTTCGTCCGGCTTTTCGCCACTACCTGGGTCAACGTTGTGCCGAGCGTGGAAATCGAAAGCATTGATTTCGTTTCCTCCATGGGCAAGGTGGCGCCTTTCCTGGTCGCCATCACCGCCGAATAAATCATGAACACTCGCTTTATTTCTCTCGCGTCCCCGTGCTGGTTGAAGGGACTGGCACTGGCGCTAGTTCTGTCGGCCGCGCCAAGCAAGGCGGCGTTGATCCGGGTGACGACCTGGAACTTGCAGCCCGGCGCCGTGGCGGACACGAATGGCTGGTCCAACGAGTTTCAAAAAAGCCTGGTCCAGGAAGCGGCGGAGTCGCTGAAAAAACTGCGGCCCGATGTCATCATGCTGCAACAAGTCGCTGACTGGGAGACTTGCCAGCAACTGGCCCAAGCCTTGCAGCCGGAGATTTACCAGGTGGCGATCTGTTCCTCCTTCCGCGATCCGCGCACCAACCTCTTGAGCCGGCAGGTGGCGATTCTCGCCAAGGCCAAGGCCTATCTGGCGTGGTCGGAACCATGGCAGAACAGCAGCGCAGCCCCGGCCGCGCCCGGAGGTTTCGCCTTCGCCGCCATACGGTTGGGCAATCAGAACATCGGCTTTTTTTCGGTGCAGTTCAGCGATGGGGCATCGTCGGGCACGGACGAGAGCCGAAGCGCCGAGTGGCAGCAGGCCCGCGCAGAATCGGCCCGGCAACTGATCAAGCAAATCGACTCTCTGCAGGACTGGAAGGACAACCGCCTGCAGACCTATATCGTGGCGGGTGATTTCAATACGACGCCGGACGATGTGGGTTTGGCGGACGAGAAAACCTTGTCGCTCCTGGAACAATGCGGTTTTGATAATGCGTTCGCCGGACTGCCGTTGAAGAAGCGAGCCACGCTGCCCGGCGATGCCCGGCGGCCAGCGGCAACGCTGGATTATATTTTTACGCGGGACGCAGGACGGGTCGGCTCTGCGCTGATCACGCAAAGCGCTCTTTGCGAACGTGGAGCGGTAACATGCGAGATGGATTTGGCCGCGCCGAAGGCCGCTCCAGCGCCCCCGCCGCTGGCTGCGTCGAAGGCCTTTCCAACGTCTCTGCTGCTGGGTGCGTCGAAGGCCCCGCTAACGCCTCCGGCGCTGGCCGGGTCGAATGCACCTCCAACGCCTCCGCCGCTGGCCAAGGTGGTTCTGAATCGGACGTTCGACGGCCGGGTTTATGAAAGCCACCCGTCGTGGGAGGTTCCTTCGACCCACCGAATGGACGTGGCCGAACTCACGCCGGCACGGAACATGGCCGCGGACTCAAACCTGAACGCCGCCGAGAAAGTTGCTCCCTGGACGACCATTTACCCACCACGCGACCCCCAGGCCAGACCGGGCCTGATCGACCTGACCGCGTATTACAACGCGTTGCTGACGGAATCGTGGCAAGGCAACTCGAAAAGCGATCTGGCGTCGCTGCCAACCGGCCTGCAAAAATTTGAAGGAGTGGAATACGATGTGCGCGGCATTGTGCAGGCGGGCGGCAAAGAGCGAGCCGTCGAACGCTTCCCCGCGCGCATCGAGGGGATAAAAATCCAACAGAAATGCGCGCGCCTGAATTTTCTGCACTCGGCTGGATTTGGCGCGGTGACCGATGAAGGCCAACAGGTGGGCAGTTATATCGTGCATTTCACCACCAACCGGATGCCTTTGGTAATCCCCATCATCTACGGGCATGATGTCCGCAACTGGCGCCGGCTGGCCGGTGAACCGCCGTCCACTGATTTGGACCTGGCCTGGCGAGGCCCCAACGCCGCCAGCGCCAACTCGCACAATTTCATCCGGCTGTTCACCACGACCTGGGTCAACATTGTGCCGGGCGCGGAAATTGAAAGCATTGATTTCGTTTCTTCCATGGGCAAAGTAGCGCCTTTCCTGATCGCCATCACCGCCGAGTAAATTGTGAACACCCGCCTCATTTTTCTCACGCCCCCGTGCTGGTTGATGGGGCTGGCGCTGGTGCTGTCATCCGCGCCAAGCCAGTCCGCGTTGATCCGGGCGACGACCTGGGACTTGCAGCCCGGCGCCATGGCGGACACGAATGGCTGGTCC
>PLIU01000209.1 GCA_003140095.1 Verrucomicrobiales bacterium
ATCACGGCCAGCAAATCGGAGTCGTCCAACGCGCCTTGGTAAATGATCAGTTCGGCGATGTCGCCATTGAAATTGCGGCCGAAAGTCTTATCACAAGGATCGCAGCCACCGATGTAATATCCCGGATGAAACGTTCGTGCCCCAGAAGTGTGCATGTTGAATTTGTTCGTGCTGGCCGGAGTCCTGTCAAACATCTCGATCGAATTTAGTCCGGCGGCCAGACGGTTTGCTCGAATGCGATAGCTTCCTCCCGGCACCTTGAAGTCGGCGTCATAATCATACCCCCAGAACGAGAAACGCATGACGTCATCGGTGATCACGTCGCCGCGGCCTTCGCCGAAGATTTTCGGTTCACCCACCACCCAGAGCAGGTTTTCGAGGGAGGATGGAGCGGCGAGCATGTGGACGCAGAAAGAGGTGAGCGCTCCCGGAACGTCCACTTGGCCGTAGCCCTGCAAGTAAGGGCCAATGGAGGCGCGTTGAGTGAGGAAACCGGGCTTGCTGGCAACCAGCATTCCGTCAAAGCGGATGACAGGCCGGCCAGCCAAGACCGGAGGGAAGACGAGAAGCGGCTGCGAAGCCGCGGTCGGCTGCGAGGCGTCGTTTCGGTTCTCTGATTGGTCCTTCCACTGGCGGACGCGTCCGAAGGCGTCGGTTATTGCGCCGGCGTCCGCGTTGAGCCACAATTCTAGTTTGCCTGAGGTCACTGGCGGCAAAACCGAGTCAAGTGCAACGAATAGCGAAACCGTTGAGCCGGCGAAGACATTCTGGCTGCCGGACTGGGGGAGAATCGCGGGGCGAAGGATGGTCCGGTGTGAGCTACTGGACCCAAGGGAAGCGACGGGGTTGGTATCCGTCTGGGACGACGCGTCCCGCGCTAGCTAGGACTAGCGCGCCTGCGGCCAGAGCCGCCAAAAAAAGCGCTTTCATAATATGTTGTTCCGCATCATGGCGAACGTCAGGGCGCGGACGCAATTACGGAAATAACCGCGTTGGAGCTGAAGACGATGCCCGCCGCGTTGCTGACCATGACCGAGTAGTTGCCGGCCATGGCAGGCTGGGCGTCGGCCAGGACCAACGTGGCCTTGGTCGCTCCGGCAATGCTGGTCCCGTCGAACAGCCATTGGAACGCCGCCCCGTCCAACCGGGCGACCGGGAAGTACTTGTCCTGCAAATAATCGGTCACGGCCAGTAAATCCGCGTCGTGAAGCGCACCTTGGTAAATGATCAGTTCAGCGACGTCGCCATTAAAATTGCGGCTATAAGTCTCATTGGGATCGAGGCCGCCGACGAAGTATCCCAAACCGGGCGTCCTTGCGTTGGAGGTGGGCAAGCTAAACTTGACTGTGCCGGCCGCAGAGGTATCAAATATCTCAATGGAATTTAGCCCGGCGGCCAGGCGATCTGTTCGGATCCGATAGCTCCCTGCTGGCACCGCGAAGGGGGCGTCAAAATCATACGCCCAAAACCCGAAACGCATGCCATCATTGACAATCGCGTCGATGCGGCATTCGCCCCATTGTTTTGGGTTTGTCTCCCCGACCATCCAGAGGATGTATTCGCGGGTGGATGGAGCGGCGAGCATGTGGACGCAGAAGGAGGTCATCGCTGCCGGTACATCCACTTGGCCTTTGCTCTGCAAATAAGTACCGATGCAGATGTGGTGACCTCCGCCACGAGGCTCGGGAGCAACCATCTGACCATCGAAGCGGAGAGCCGGCCTGCCGGCCAAGGCCGGAGGGAAAACCAGCAGCGGCTCCAAAGACGCGCTCGGCTGTGAGGCGTCGTTTCGGTTCCCCGATTGGTCCTGCCATTGGCGGACGCGTCCGAAGGCGTCGGTCACCACTCCGGCGTCCGCTTTAAGCCATAATTCCAGTTTGCCGGAGGTCGCGGGCGGCAAAACCGAGTCTAGCGCCACGGACAGCGAAACCGTCGCGCCGACGGAGACGGTCTGGCTGCCAGACGGGGTAAGAATCACGGGGCGAAGGATGGCGCGGCGTGCGCCATTCGATCCGCTGGACGCGACGTGGGTGTCCGTTTGGGAAGAAGCGTCTCGGACCAGAAGAAACGCCCCTGCGGCCAAGGCCGTCAAGGCAAGCCTTCTCATTTCAATCCTTCCAGCAGATCGTCCAATTGCGATTGAGAATGTTCGCTCGAAACGACAAAGCGAAAATAGCCTTCTTCCGGCCCGCCCGGGTAACGAATCAAGGAAGGGAACACATCCCGCACGAGCAACCGCCTTCGCATTTTCGCAGCCTCCGCCGTGGTCCGGGGCACAATGCAAACGATCGGCGCGGGAGTTTGCGGCACCGAGAGGCCGCGCGCGCGCAAGGCCGTTTTGACGTGCTGGACATGGCGGCTCAAACGGCAGCGCAGGCCCGGATCGCCCCGCAGCAGTTCCATCGCCTTGAGCGCCGCATTGGCCAGCGGCAGCGGCAAAGGCGTGCTACCCGCGAACATCGCGCTTCCCGTCATGAGCTTCTGGCGCAATCCTGCCTCGCACAAAATCGCGCCGCCATAACAGCCAAAGGCCTTGCTCAAGGTGACTGTTTGGATAATGCGGCGGCGTGGAACTCCGGCGTATTCCACGGTCCCTTGGCCGGTCGCCCCGATCATGCCCGCCGCATGCGCGTCATCCAAAAGAACCATCCCGCCCGACGGCAGAATTTTTACATACGCGGCCAGCGGGGCCAGTTCGCCATCCCGCGCGAACAATCCATCGGTCAGCACCAGCGGCCTGATCTTGCCGCGCAAGCGGCGCAGTTGGCGCGCCAAGTCGGACGCGTCGCGATGTTTGAACTCCAGCGCGGGTCCCGCAAAAAAGCGGGTGGCATCGCGCAGGCTCAAGTGCGCCCGCTCGTCCATCAAAATGTGCGAAAAGTCTTCCCGCAATGCCTGCAAGACGATCAGATTGGTGGCGTATCCGCTGCCCGTGAGCAACGCCGAAGGCGCGCCAAAAAACCCGGCCAAAGCCTTTTCCAACCGTGTGAACAGTGGATGGTTGCCCGTTGTCATCCGCGAAGCCGCCACATTTAACCCGTGCTGCTCCAACCCCTGCTGGACCGCTTGCAGCACGTCCGGATGGCTGGAGAGCCGGAAATAATCGCACCCGGCAAAATAAGACAGCCGGCGATTTCTCCAAATTACGTACGTGCGGTCCACCTGCCGCAATTCGTCGTTCATGCTTGCTTTTAACGGGCTTGGATCAGTTTTGAAAGTCTTTACTTGTCCAAAAAGAGTCGTCATGGCCTCACGGCTTGTGGTAATGATGCCCGATGCCAGTGAAACGAAACAAAAACCGCGCGCCATCCAGGACGCTCTCGGATTCGACCGAGGACCACCTGGAACGCATCGCCGACTTTGTTCAACGCAAGGGCTACGCCCGCGTAACGGACGTGGCGGAGGAATTGGGGTTGACCGCCTCGACCGTCTCCAACATGGTGCGGCGGCTGGCGGCGCGAGGGCTGCTCAGCTACGAAAGATACCGCGGATTCAACCTGACGCCCGACGGCCGCGCGGTGGCCGCGCGCATCAAAGAACGGCACCAGGCCCTGACCGAATTGCTGGGGTTGCTCGGATTGGAAGAGAGGACGGTGGCGGCGGAAGTGGAAGACATCGAGCATCATCTTCGTCCGCAGACGCTGGCCGTGTTGGAGAAACTGGTCGGTTTTTGGAAAAGCCATCCCGAGCAACTGCAACTCTTCCGGCAATTCGCCCGGCCGAAGTAACAGGCATGTTGTCCCTGGAGCAATTGGCCGGATTGCTGGAAAGCCACCGGGAGGCGGCGCGCGCGAAGGTGCGCGAATTCTCCATTGGCCGCCAGTTCTTCGCCTTTAATTCTGCCCCCGCCATCATGGGGGTCATCAACCTTTCCCCTGATTCCTGGTACCGCGAAAGCGTCTGTCTCTCCGCCGAACGGGCGATCGAGCGGGGCCGGGTTCTGCACGCCCAGGGCGCGCATATTGTCGATGTGGGCGCGGAATCGACCCTGGCGCACGCGGCGCGGTTGGATGAGTCTGCCCAAAAAGGCAAATTGCTGCCGGTGGTCCAGGCCCTGGCCGCGGCCGATCTTCTCGTCTCGGTCGAAACGTACCAGGCGCAAGTCGCGCGAGCCTGCCTGGAAGCGGGCGCGAAGGTCGTCAACTTGACCGGAGCGCAGGAGGCGGCTGAAATTTTCCGCCTGGCGGCTGCGCACCAGGCGGCGGTCATCCTCTGCTTCGTGCAAGGCCCCAATGTGCGTGAAGTCGGCGATTTCGACTTGGCCGGGGACGTCGTCGGGCGGATGCGGGATTATTTTTCGGAGCTGGCGGACCTGGCGGCGAAAAACGGGGTGGACAGAATCCTGATTGATCCGGGGCTGGGCTTCTATTATCGCAATCTGCAGGACAGCGCTGTGCGGGTGCGGCACCAGATGATGACCTTTCTGCAAACCTTCCGCCTGCGCGATCTCGGTTTTCCCGTCTGCCACGCATTGCCGCACGCCTTTGAATACTTCGGCCCGGAAGTGCGCTGCGCGGAGCCGTTTTTCGCGGTGCTGGCGGCGCTGGGCAAGACGGACTTGTTCCGGACGCACGAAGTTCCCCGCGTCCGCGCGGTGCTGGACACATTGGAGGTTCTTTAGCCCGCTGTTTTACGGCAAAGGAAAACTCCTTCTTCTTCCGACGCGGTGATCCATTGTTTCGCGACCTGCAAACCATGCGCCTGAACCAGCAACCGGACCCGATCGGGGGTGTGACGGTAAGAAAAGAACAGACGCACCGCATCATCGGGGCGAAAGGCAAAACGCTCGTCGTGGACGGGCAGCACGCGTTCGCGCAGAAAACGGAAATCGGCCACAATCCGATACAAGCCCGAGGCTTCCTCGATGGAAAAATCCACGCGTCCATCCCCAGGATCGGCGCCCAAGTCATAAAGAAAGGCCAGCAGCCAGGCGCGCGTTTCGGCATTATCGTAACCGGGCAGGACGCGTTGCATGCCCGCGTGATAGTCGGGGCCGGGCGCCAGATTGGCGCTCAAGAGCAGGAGGTCCCCGGTGCGCACCAAGACCGCCAGCTTGGGCAGAATGTTCTCCGGCTCGAAGTTGGGCAGCAGGCCAAAACATGTTATGATCCGAGGCACGTCCGGCTGGCCGCCTTGGTTGAGCACCTCAAGCAAATCGCCGGCCAGCGCCAAGTCGCACAAAAGGGGCTGGCAGGCCAGGACACCGCAGGCGTTTTGGGCCGCGCGCGCCGCGGCCAGCACCAGCGGCAAACTGGCATCGCATGGATCGTAGCAAAGTTCCTTGCCTGCCGTGGCAAGCAAACGCAGCAACCGGGCTTCCTTGTCACCGCCGCCGCATCCGAGGCCGGTCAAATGCACCTGCCGCACCGCGATAAGCCCAGCGGCCGCCGCAAAGCTCCGGTCGTAGATGGCAACGCACTCCGGGTCAAGCCAGGCTGGGGAGCAGGCGCGGTGCAGGGCCAGCCAGAGTTGCGCCTGTTTGTAACTTTGATAATGGAATTTGGGCGCGATCCGGCGCGAGCGCAGTCCTTCCAGCAGGGCCTCCTGCACGCTTTCCGGGAACTGGCTGGCGTGAACCCTCACGTTGATGGTCGATGACATGGGCCTGGATATTAAGAGCCTAATCGTAATCAATCTCAACCTCTTATCCGGCTGCGCAAAAGAGAATTAGATGAAGATCTCGAATAAGATGGAATGAATACACCTTGCATCCTTGCGTTGACTTGCAGGCTGTTGGCATCCATATTTGTGGTATGAGTTATGACATCTCCGCCCTGCTGGATCAATGGGACTATCAACCAGGCCAGGTTGTCGTCCGAAAGTTCCGCGGCAGGGATGGGGTGGAAAAGATCCAGCTCCGTGTGGACCTGGGACTTTTGCAGATGAATGCCAAAGGACGCCCGGATGGCAAACGGCCCTTTGGCCACGAATCGCTCCTGGAACATTACCAGGAGCAGTTGGAACGGTTCCGCCGCGAGCATGCCAGCGATGACAAATCCTTTCGCTTGACCCCCGAAGACTGCGGCAAACTCCAACAGGAAGCCATCCAATATCATCACCGTTACATCTGCCTATTCCAACTGGAAGAATTTGAAAACGTCATCCACGACGCGGAACGGAACCTCAAGGCTTTTGATTTCGTGCAGCGCTACGCCGGCGCGGAGGACCTCGCCTGGTCGCTCCAGCAATTCCGCCCTCAATTGCTGATGATGCGCGTCCGGGCCAGGGGCGCCATCGCCCTCAAGGACAACCGTTACGAAGAAGCGGACCGCATCGTCGAAGAGGGTCTGGAGGAAATCCGGCAGTTCTACCGCGAGCACGACCGCCAGGACCTCCTCGAAATCAGCGGCGAGCTTCAGTCCCTGGAAATGTGGCTGCAAGAAATCCAAAGCAAACGCCCCATGACCCCGCGCGAAAAGTTGGAAAGCGCCCTCAACGAAGCCGTCCGCAATGAGAATTACGAGGAAGCCGCCCGCGTGCGCGACGCCCTGCGCAGAATGGGCTGAGCACGCGTCTTTTACTGTTTGCCATCCGGAAGAAACGCGATCCCGAAATCCACCGCCGTCCGCGTTGGCGACGTGGCCACGATCGACGACATTTCGTTTGGCAGGAGCATCCACGGGGTAAGTTCCCAGCCACCCTGCGGCAACCGCGTTCCGTCCTCGTCGAACCAATCGATGCGATAATGGAACCACTGGGACTGTTCGGTCTTGTTTCGCAAGTTGATCTGGATTTTGAGGAAGGCTCCCGGCGGGCGAGTCGAACGCACGCTCACCACCTGGAGGAAGCGTTCCAGTCCGGGAGCGAGGACAAACCGTTGGTCGGCGTCGGATTGGGATGACGACGGTATCGTCTTGCCGGTGGTGGTGGTCGTGCTGGCCGTGGCCGTGGCGGCCGTGCCAACCGGGGCCGCGCAACCGCCTGCCAAAGCCGCCCATCCCGCCATCAAACCCACCCGCGCCCACTTTTTATATGATCGTCCCATGCGGGATGACGCCGTTCTTGGGGATGATGACGATGCCGTCGCGGATGTAATATTGATTGTGGTCCACCTTATCCGGCTTGCCCACGGGCGAAATCCGGCAGTTCTGCCCGATGCGCGCGTTCTTGTCAATAATCGCGTTTTCCACGGTGGTGTTGCGTCCGATGCCGATGCGTGGCGTGCCGCTCTCGGCGTATTGACGGATCGAGCTTTCCGATTCGTAATAGTCGCAGCCCAGCATGATGGTCCGGCTTAAAGTGGAGCCTTCCTCAATGATGCTGCGCACGCCGACAATGCTGTAATTAATATGCGATTTGTTGATGATGCAGCCGTCGGAAATGATCGCGTGATCGATCTCGGCCGCGTTGATCTTGGAGGCCGGCAAAAAGCGCGGCCGGGTGAAAATGGGCGAGCTCATGTCGAAAAAATTGAACCGCGGCAAGTCCGACACCAAATCCAGGTTCGCCTCGAAGTAAGACCGGATCGTCCCCACGTCCTCCCAGTAGCCTTGGAAAACAAAGGCCTGCAGCTTGTGCGATTTGATGGCGTCGGGAATGATATGTTTGCCAAAATCGGTGTGCGTGTTGTCCAGTAGTTTCAGCACCACTTCGCGTTTGAACAGGTAAATGCCCATCGAGGCCAGCAGGTAATCCTGCTTCGGTTCCAGGCCCATCTGCTCCCGCTTGGCGTCATCCACTCGCAACGAATCCAGCACCGCCGGTTCCTTGGGCTTCTCCACGAAGCGGGTGATGCACATGGACGAGTCGATTTGCATGATGCCGAAGGCGCCGGCCTGGCTGCGCGGAACCGGGATCGTCGCCACCGTGATGTCCGCCTCCGTCCCCACGTGGTCGGCAATGATCTGCCGGAAATCCATCCGATAAAGCTGGTCGCCGCTCAGGATCAGCAGGAAATCGAAATCGTGGTTCAGGAAATGCACCAGGTTCTTGCGCACCGCGTCCGCCGTGCCTTGGTACCAGGAGGTGTCCGAAAACGTTTGCTCGGCGGCCAGGATTTCCACGAACCCGCCCGAAAACTGGTCGAATTTGTAGGACTGCGAAATGTGCCGATGGAGCGAGGCGGAATTGAACTGGGTCAGCAAGTAAATTCGCCGCAGGCCCGAATTGATGCAATTGGAAATGGGGATATCGACCAGCCGATACTTGCCCGCCAGCGGCACGGCCGGTTTGCTGCGTTCGCGTGTCAGGGGGAACAGGCGGCTGCCCTGGCCTCCGCCCATGATGACGGAGAGCACATTACTCGAGTTGACCGGCATGCGTATCTTTTGCGGCATAACTTGTGTCAATCTGCTGGTGTTTGAATTTTAGACTCGTTTACGGGCAATGCAAGAAAACTTGCCGGAAAAAAATAAACCCCGCCGGGACCAAACGGCGGCGCTTTTTCACAATTCCAGGACCCAATTCTCATGCGTTTTCCATTTTCCTTGGCCAAATTTTGATCTTCCATTGTGCAAAACTCTCGATTTTTTCCTTCCCATATACGAACCAGCGGTTGTACCTTAAGACACGGTTTTATTGATCATGAACAACGCGCGGCGTTCGATTTCGATGTGGGGGCTGGCTTCAAAATACGAATCAGCGTTGGTAAAATAAAAGCTGCGTTCTCTCAAATATGCCGCGCTTCCGACCATGCCTTCTGCTTTTAGTCTCGAGCCTTTGCTTGAACATGCTGGTCGCGTGGGTCTGCATTCTCTGGTCTCCATACACGCGTTCCGAGCTTCCACCGGAGCAAGAGGACAGAAGAGTGCCAAACACGCATCCGGGACCGGATGGGGTGTATGGCTGGTGGTGGACAGGACAAGGTTTTGGGGTTTCAGATGCTGTTCCGATTGGCGCAGCCGTGACGGAAGGGGAAGAGCATTTGCGCTATTGGCGGGGCCGCCATACTCCAGCTTTCTATCGCGCGGGCTGGCCGGCGCTCTCGATGCAATCGGTCGTCACTTCCAATCAGAATGTGGCAGGCGGCAAATTGGCCGGATGGAGTTTGCCTTATCAAGAGATTTTGCGGCGAGGTTTGCAGACGAGTTTACTGCCTGCGTGGTTGCACGCGCGCGAAGAGCGACGTTTGCCAATTGTCCCATTGTGGTCTGGCTTTGTCGTCAATACCTCGCTTTACTTCGGGGTGCTCTTCGCCTTTTCATTTTTGTGGCGGAAAGATCCGAAAAAAAACGTCCAACAATCGCTGCACAGGAGCGTCCGCCCGCGATTCGATTTCGGGGGCATCGGCTGTATCGAGCGCTGGATTCGCCGCCATCGCCCATTTCCGGCGGCGGTCGGTGATGGAGGAGGACAAAAGCATGGGGTAGCCAGATGCTGAACCGAATGACCAGGAGTGCGATCAGCCGCCAATCTCGATCCGGACTTCTTCTGCGCGCTTCTTGTTACAAGTCGGCTCGTCGTCGAGCTAAACCGCTGGCGCCTGTATGAGACGTGCATTGTTTATCCATGTGCCGCAAAGGCTCGCAAGCGCGCCTTCATTTTGAAGATTGCAGGAAAGGCCCTTTCTCCTTAACTTTCCCTTTTCGCATGATGAAAAATCAAGACTTGTTATGAGGCGCCATATAAAAGAACAAACGACCCCAGATCCACATTCGCGCTGTTGGCGGCCAGCTCGGGCTTTCTTGGGTCGCCAATGGGCTTTGTTGCTGCCTGCTTGTCTGGTGATCGCAATGGCTGTTCAGGCCGCGCTCGCACAGGAAAATCTCCTGACCAATCCAAGCTTTGAGGCATCTGCGCGCGAGGACGGAACGCCTCCAAACTGGGAGCGAATTGGCCCGAATGCCGCGCGCATCACAGTCACCGACAAGGAGGCACATGAAGGCCGCCAATGTGTCTCCATCCCCGCTCAGTGCGCCATAGAGCAGCGAATCGAGAACGCGCCCGCGGGAGCCTATGTTCTTCGGTGCTGGGTCAAATCCGAATCCGACCAACCGATCACGCTCTTTCTTGAGGATCCCGACCGGCCATGGGAGGCCTTTAGTTGCGCCGAAATTCAGGCTCCCAAGAATCAATGGACGCAACTTCAGGCCTTCTGCGTGCTGGACCAGAAGGGACCTCTGACGGTGATGATGGGTGGAACGTCCGAGCAGTTTCGCCTCTATCACGGCGTGGCCGGGGAAATGACTTCCCCGATTTTGATGGACGCCTGTGAGTTGTTGCGTGAAGAGCCTGCGGCTTCTGCGCCGGTTGCCGTTTGGGACGCGAGGAAGGAATTGTCCGCTATGCCGGATTGGTCGGCCAAGGGCGAATGGTCTCCCGTCAACAGCCAGTCCTATTCCTTCACGGGCGCTCCTGTTTTTCAAGCCCGGCAGCTTGCCGGCACTGTCCGCGACACCGACGCCGGATTGGTGATTTGCGCCCTTGCAGGCCAATTTCTCAAGTCGCGCACCGTGCTCGTTCCTTCGCCTCCTTTCACTCACCCCAAATGCACGCTGGTCCATGCCAGTGACCGCACAGGCATTCATGTGGCATCCCAAGACGGGGAACACTCGTACACAGCTTGGCTGACGCCAAAGGGCCTGCTTAGCATGGAAGCCAGTCATGTGCCGGGTTTTCAGGCGCAGGGCTGCGAACTGCGGTATGGCCTTTTGCCTTCTTTGGTGGGGTCGGATATTTGCTATGATCCAAAGAGGCTGCTGGACGCCAAACAGATCGACCTTCCCTCCACGCAGTGGTTCGTAGGCTTGGTGGATGGCCACGATAGCATGCTGGTGGCGGCATGGGATACGGACTCCCAGGCTGTCTCGTTGGGGCTGGCAGGAGAAGGCGAAAACCGCATGATTGATTCGCTTTCGCTCGCCACGGACAAGGCGGGTTTCTCGATTTCGTTTGTCGAACACCCGGGGCTGTGGCACAGGGAACCTCTGAAGGAGGATTGGCTCGAAGATTACGCGCCGCTCGCATGGGAGCCCCCGTTCCCGGCGCGATGGATGGGGGAATTCTTCGTCACCACAGGCAAAAAGCCCTATTTTGGGGAGCCTTACATGCAGTACTCCTTTCCCATCGCCAACGCCAAGACGCGCATGTGGGGCGTCTGGTTCGAGGATTGGAATCACTATCCGTTTTACTTCCAAGGAAAGCAGCTCATTGCCCATTTTGAGAAGGGTTTTGTGCCCAAAGGGGATGCGCTCGTTTACTTCCTTGAACCGGCGGCGGCGGATCTCTATTCGCCCTGCGAGATATTGCAGCAGGCCTTGGGCCGCGAGAAGGCCGCGGCGCTCCTGGACCTTGACGCCAACGGGCTGCGCAAGTTGACCTACTCGACACCCGCAGAGTTTATGTATGACAGACCGGTTTGCGCCACGACGACCCATCTCAAGGGCATCCGGCAGAACGAGAAAGGCACCGTCGGCGTCAATCTTGCCACCCACCTTTATGAGTTCATCCGGGAAATCCGCGGCCGCCTTGACCAGTATGTGGCCTTTTTCAATCAAATGCAGGGTTACTTGGACGGGGAAGAGAAGGCCCATCCCGAACTTCACCCCTACATCTCAGAGTTGCAGGGCATGGTATCCGAGGCCAAGTCCAAGTCCGCGGAAATCTATGGCACGCCTCTTTCCGCGGTGGAGGCAAAAACAGAGGGCATGAAGAAACTCCTGCTGGCGGGAAAGGGCGATGGTTTTGATTGCGGCAACCTTGATGTTCGCGACACTGCCGGGGACCAGGACGATCTGTGCCGGCATTACAACCGGCTGGTTCTCAGACTCTGGCAGACGGCGGCGCTCGAGTGCGGCGATTCACCCGACAAGGCGCTCATCGCCCGGCATATCTGGGATCAATCGCGGATGATCCTGCGCCGGCCGGTGCGATGGGAACCGCGCCGCACATTGTATTTCTTCGAACCTTAATCCGAGCATCAGGAGTGTATGAAGAAACAACAAGCGGCCAGGATTGGAAGGCCGACCGAACAGACAGCCGGAATCGCCTCGCTCGAGGCCTTCGACCGGTTTGGCGCGCGGGGTGTTGCCACGGAATCTAGATTCATCGCCTTGGCCTGGGCCGCCATCCTCGTGGCGATGGCGATGTTGAGCGGATGCGGCGAAAAGAACAAGGTGCCGGAACCTGCCGACGCCAATTTGGTCCAGACTGCGTGCGGCATGAAGATGGTCAACATACCAGGCGGCGAATTAATCATGGGCGCCAACAACGGCCCGGTGGATGTGAAGCCGGCCCATCACGTTAAGGTGGACGGCTTTCTCATGGATCAAACCCTGGTGACGCAGAATGTTTACCAGAAGCTCATGGGCACGAATCCTTCGCGGCGGAAGAATCCCAACAACCCCGTGGAGCAGGCCAGTTGGACGGCAGCCGCGAAGTTTTGCAATGCCCGGTCCGTCCAGGAAGGATTGACGCCGTGTTACGATCTGAAAACCTGGGCCTGCAATTTCGCCGCCAACGGCTACCGGCTGCCGACCGAGGCGGAGTGGGAGTACGCCTGCCGGGCCGCCACGACCACCAAATTCTATTTCGGCGACAATGATGACGATCTCAAGACTTACGGATGGTTCCAAGGCAACTCGGAATCCCAATCTCACGTTGTCGCCCGGAAAAAGCCAAACCCGTGGGGGCTGTACGACATGGCGGGCAACCTCTGGGAGTGGTGCAATGACTATTACGGTCCCAAGTACTATCAGGCCAGCCCCAACGACAATCCCCGCGGCCCGCAACAAGGCGAGAAGCGCGTGATCAGGGGCGGCGCGTGGTCAAGCAGCCCGGACGATTGCGCCTCCTGGGCCCGCGGTTGCGACGAGTCCGGCGCCACTGATATATGTTTGACTATGGATTCAACGGGTTTCCGGTGCGTCCGCAAAAAATGAAACCTTCAAATCCGAAAACAGCTCAGGAAAAGGCCAAATTGCGGGGCGTCTTTCAAAGACAATTCAGGTACCTTTTCGCTTAAGAGTCAATCCTATTACAAGGTTAGCGACTCAAGTAAGCTGTGACCCGCTTAACTCGCGATGTCGAAAGCAATGCACCAAGTGGTCGTTCACCATCCCGGTGGCTTGCATGTGCGCGTAGCAGATGGTCGAACCGATGAAATTGAATCCGCGCTGTTTCAAATCCAGGCTCACCGCGTCCGAGGCGCGCGTGCGGGCGGGGACTTCTTTCATCGAGCGAGGGTGGTTGACGATCGGACGGCCGTCCACAAAACGCCAGATGTAACGGTCGAAGCTGCCGAATTCCTCCTGCACGGCCAGAAAAGCCCGCGCGTTGCGCACGGCGGAGGCGATCTTAAGGCGGTTGCGGATGAGGCCGGGATTGGCCAGCAGCTTGTTGATTTTGGCCGGGGTGTAGCGCGCCACTCTTTCCGGGTCGAATTGGTCGAAGGCGGCGCGGTAGTTTTCGCGCTTTTTCAATACGATGTGCCAGCTCAAGCCGGCCTGCGCCCCTTCGAGGATCAAAAATTCAAAGAGCGCGCGGTCGTCGTGCAACGGCACGCCCCATTCGGTGTCGTGGTAGGCGGCGTAGAGATCGTCCACGGGCCAGGGACAACGGTCCATGTTCTTGTTCTTGTTCATGTTCGGTCAGGCGCCGCGCACGGCGGCGATAAAGTCTTGCATTTTTTTGGCGTCCTTTTTCCCCGGCGATTGCTCGACGCCGCTGGAAACATCCACTCCGAATGGCTCTACTTTCCGCGCCGCCTCCGCCACGTTTTGCGGCGTCAATCCGCCCGCCAGGAAGATCGGCTTGCCGAACTTCTTCGCGGGCAGGGCGAGGTCCCAGTTGAAGATTTCCCCGGTCCCGCCCGGCTGGCCCGCCACGTGGCTGTCCAGCAGAAAGGCATCGGTGTGGTAGGCGCTCAGGGAGAGCAGGGAATCGGCATCGCGGATGCGGAACGCTTTCATGGTCATGAGGCCGAATTGCAGGCAAAACTCCGGTGTTTCGGCGCCGTGAAACTGCAACAGGTTCAATTGGCAAAGGTGAATGGCGGCAAACACATCGGCTGGATTCGGGTCCGCGAATACTCCCGTTCGCAGGACGTGCGGCGGCATAAGCCGGGCCAGTTCTTGCGCTCGCTCCAATGGGATATAACGCGGGCTGCCGGGATAAAACATCAATCCCAGCGCGTCCGCGCCCAGTTCCACGGCGGCCTCGGCGTCCGCGGCGTTGGTGATCCCGCAAATCTTGACTTTGACATCCACCGGCGCATTAAACCTCAAACCGGTTACTTTTGGCAACTCCCGCACCAGCAGGTCGTCCGCCCGCCGATTTGCGCGCGCAGCAAAGCGGAGCCGTCACGCGGACAGACGCCGCCATGCCGCCAGCGCCGGTGAAAAAGCCAGGCGGCGGGCGGATCGCCGAAATCCGCGCCGACCGTCCGCAACGCTTCGCGGCAGACAAAGCGCACTTCCCGGAAAAGCTTCTTCGCCTCGGTGGCCTCCACCCTGGCCGAAGGCCGCGCGGGATGAATTCCCGCCCGCCATAGAATTTCATCCGCCATCCAATTCCCGACACCGGGAAAACCGTCCTGCATGAGCAACACCGCCTTGAGCGCCATGCGCCCATGCCGCCGGAGAAACCGTTCCATCGCGCTCCGCGTAAATTGGTTTGACAAGATCGGGGCGGGCAGATTGGCCCGCCACGGCGGCGTGGTGTCGCCGGCGTGGAAGCGCACCCGGCCAAACTGGCGCGGGTCGGTGAACACCAGGCTTTGCCTCCGCTGGCGCAACACCAGATGATCGTGTTGGCCCGCCGCGTGGCCGGGCGGTTCGGCGCGCAGTTTGCCCGTCATGCCCAAATGCAGTCCCAGCCAGCCGTTCCTGGAAAACCGGAAAAACATTTGTTTGCCGTGCGCTTCCGAACTCAGCAGAACCGCTCCCGTCAAGGTCCTCCGCAGAGCCTTCGTGTCGGCGCCGCGCAGCAGGCGCGCGTGCGGGTGCAGTTCGACGGCGAGAATCTTCTGCCTCCATCCGCACTGCCATTGCTTGCGATAAAATTCCACTTCGGCCAATTCCGGCATGGCGGGAATGTAAAGACCACGCCTTGTCCTGGCAACGCTCATCCGGCTCGCCAGCAACAATGATTGTGCAAACGGGCGCGCGGCCTTACACTGCGGCTCATGCTGACCGAGCAGGCCCAGCGGCATTACCGCGGCGACGCGGGGCGCCGCTATCAGGAATTCAAACGCGGCCTTCCGGAGCAAGCCATCCCATGGGTGGCCGCGCTCCGGGCGCGCAAATTCGCGCCGCTGGTCGGCGCGGACGACGTGGTGCTGGAATACGGCGTCGGCAGCGGATGGAATTTGGCCGCCTTGAACTGCCGGCGGAAAATCGGCTTTGACGTCGCGGATTTTCTGGAGCCTTCCCTGCGCGCGCTGGGCATCGAGTTCGTCGCGAACACGAGGGTTTTGCCGGAGGCGTTCGCCGACGTGGTGATTTGCCATCACACACTGGAACACGTCCTGCATCCGCCGGATGTGCTGGAAGAAATCCGGCGGCTGCTCAAGCCCGCGGGCCGGTTGCCGCTTTATGTGCCTTTCGAGCGCGAGGGCCGGTACGAACATTTTCGTCCCGCCGAACCCAACCACCATCTTTACTCCTGGAACGTCCAGACACTGGGCAATCTGGTCGAGGAGGCCGGCTTCCAGGTGTCGAGGGCGGGCATTGGGGAATTTGGATACTCGCGCTTTGCGGCGGATTGGGCGGCCAAGCTTCGCCTGGGCGAAGCCGGTTTCCGCGGCCTGCGCCGGCTGCTGCACCTCCTCCGGCCTGCATTCGAAGTCCGCCTCCTCGCCATCAAACCCGCCGCGACATCATCCTTATGAACCACTGGATTGTTAAATCTGAACCCGAATCCTATTCCTGGTCGAACTTATTGAAGGAAGGCCGCGCGGCCTGGACCGGCATCCGCAATTTCCAGGCGCGCAACAACCTGCGCTCGATGAAGAAAGGGGATCAGGTTCTCTTCTTTCACAGCGTCAGCGAGAAGCAGATTGTCGGCCTGACCCGCGTCGCCCGCGAAGCTTATCCAGACCCGACCGCCCAGGAAGGCGATTGGGTTTGCGTCGATTTGATCCCGGCCAAAACCCTGACGCGGCCGGTCACGCTGGCCGCGATCAAGACGGACGCCGCTGTCAAAGATATTCCGATGGTGAAGAACTCCCGGCTTTCCGTGACACCATTGACCAAGCTCCAATTCGACCGGCTCATGGCCATGGCCGAGAGTTGAAATGCCTACCGCGAGGCCGCCGCCTTCGACCCTCGCGCGACCCAAAACAGCAGCAGCGTCAGCGCCGCGAACGGAATCAGCGCCAGCCAGTCCGCGTTCGCTCCGGCGTAAAACGGATTGTGCGCCTCGGCCCATTTGGTGATCTTGTCGTCCGTGTCGCTCAACACGCCCGCCATGAACGCGATCACAATCCCCGCAATGGCTCCGCCCGCAATATAGCCGCTGGCCAGCAAAACCCCCGGGCTGCGGTCGCTCTCGGCGGAGAGTTGCTCCGCAGATAAATGTGATTGACTCAACCGCCGCCCGCGGTCCACCAGCCAGCGCACCAGCCCGCCCACCATCAACGGCGAGGACGACGAGAGCGGAAGATACACTCCGACAGCGAAGGCCAGCGAGGAAATGCCGCAGAGTTCGAGCACGATGGAGATCATGACGCCGAAGAGCACCAGCGCCCAGGGCAAGTGCGAGCTGAGGATGCCTTTGATGATGTAGGACATCAGCACCGCCTTCGGGGCCGAAAACTTGGTCACCTCCGAACCGTTGGGACGCTTCTTGAATGTGCCGTTGATGCCCGGATCAACGTAGTACACCGCCGTTCCACTCGCATCGACCAGATATTTGCCGGACCTTCCGCCGTCCTCGCTGGTCTTTTGCCAGCCACGGTATGTTCGGGAGTCATCCTTTGCTTGCGGGCCTGCAAGAGTCTCACTGGCGCCGAATGCGGCATCGGCCGGAGCGCGCAAGCCAGGGGCCACCTGCGCGATGGGAACATAAACGGTCTTCGCATTGTTGAGCGCCAGGAGAATCGGCCCCATCGTCAGCGCCGAGAGCGCCGCGCCAATCATGATCGCGATTTGCTGATAGCGCGGCGTCGCCCCCAGCAGGAAGCCCGTTTTCAAATCCTGCGATGTGGCGCCCCCATTGGAGGCGGCCACGCAGACAATGCCGCCCACCGACAACGCCGTGACGTAATAGCCCACGCCGGTCCAGCCCGCCATGAGAAACGTCAAGCATGTCAACAATAATGTCGCCACGGTCATCCCGGATATCGGATTGGACGACGACCCGATCTCCCCGGTCAGCCGCGAGGAAACCGTGACAAACAAAAATCCGAACACCACGATCAACACCGCTCCCAACCAGTTCATCCTCATGGACGGCGCGGCCCAGATCGCCGCCACCAGCGCCAGGCAGCCGAAGGCGACAAATTTCATCGACAAGTCGCTTTCGGTCCGGAGCGCGCCGGTGCGGGCCTGCGCGGCCGCCGCGCCGAAATCCGCCAACCCGGTCCGGAGGCCGTGCCAGATCAGCGGCATCGAGCGGCACAAGCTGATGATGCCTCCCGCGGCCACCGCGCCGGCCCCGATGTAAAGTATATAAGCGCCGCGAACCGCATCCGGATCCATATCCTTGATCGGCACGCTTCCCGGCGCCACCGCCCCGGCCGCGCCCGCGCCAAAAAATTTTATCAACGGAATGAGAACCAAATACGACAGCACGCCCCCCGCCGCCATGATGCAGGAAATGCGCGGCCCGATAATGTAGCCCACCCCCAGCAACTCCGGGGAAATCTCCGCCGCGATCGAACCGCCGTTGAGCGGCGCGCCAAAAACCTTCTCCGGCGTATCCTTCCACGCTTTGAACGCCCGCATCGCGGTGCTGTACAAAAGTCCCACTCCGAACCCGCCAAAAATCGCCGCCCCGCTCGGCTGTCCCGCCTGCGCGCTGGTGTCGTGCTGGGAGGCGGCGCGTGATTCTTCATTGGCGCCGGCCTTGAGCACCTCGGCGCAAGCGGTGCCTTCCGGATATTTCAACTCGCCGTCTTGCTGCACGATCAGCGCTCGCCGCAACGGAATCATCATCAGAATTCCCAGCAACGCCCCGAGCGCGCCCACGATCATCACCCGCGTCACTTCCAGGTCGAACCCCAGGATCATGATGGCGGGCATGGTCACGCCGACGCCAAAGGCGATGGATTCCCCGGCCGAGCCGGCCGTCTGCACGATGTTGTTCTCCAAAATGTTCGCGTCTCGGCCGCCCATCTTGGCCCAGAGTCGAAACAAGCTTAACGAAATGACCGCCACCGGAATGGAGGCGCTGACCGTCATCCCGACTTTGAGGACCAGATAAAGCGACGACGCGCCGAACACCACGCCCAGAAGCACGCCCAGGATGACCGCCCGGGGCGTGAATTCTCGCAATTTTACCTCCGGCCCGATGAAGGGCTGCGTGTGGGATTTTGCGTCAATTGTCGCAGCGGTCTTAAGCGCCATGCGCGGATATTACCGGCGACAGAAGCCGGCGCAAGCCATTGATTCAACCCGTAGGCCTCATTCACTCCCCGCTCCGGTCCCTCCGTGAACAGGTTTGACTGGGTTTGACCAGGTTTGACTGCTCCTAATCCTAATCCTAATCCTGATCTCAAAGTCCCGCAGGTTTGACTGGGTTTGATTAGGCGGTATTCCGCCACGCTCTTTCCCCATCGGATTGTCCAATTTCGGGACATTCCAACTCCTCGGCAGGTTTGATTCGGTTTGACCAGGCTTGACCGGGTATGACCGGGTTTGACTGCGCGGGGCTTGGGCTGCCGCTCCGTCCTTCATCCTTCAGCCTTCAGCCTTGTCTTGCCTTCCACCGGCCTTTTTCGCCTCTTTTCTCCCTCGGACAGGTTTGATTTGGTTTGATTTAGTTTGATTGGCCTGGGCTGGCTTCCCTTCGGCCTCTTTCCCCAACCGCCAGTCAAATTTGAGCCAAACATAAGCACATCCCTTAGGATTGGCGTTGTCAGTGTCAAACCTGCCTCAAACCACCTCCTGGTTTGACCGGGTTCGACCGGGTTTCATAATTAACCATTCACAATGCACCATTAGCGTTGCCTTACCCTCGAAGGTTTGATTTGGTTTGATTTGGTCTGATTTGGCATGATCGACATAGTCGTACCGAGCCTCTATTGCGTGAAATCCACGCAATTCCTAACCCCAGCATGACTCTGGTTGTAGGCCGGTTGCCCTCAACCGGCGTTCAAGCCAACGGGGAAAACGCCCTTCAGGTGACGCCGCCCACTATGCGGCACATTCCCATTAAAATCCCATGTGCGTTGACGAACATACTTCGGCAACCCAACTTCCCTCCTATCCACTCACCTTCCGCTCAATCGCCAGGAGCCACTTCTGCGGCCAGCCTTGGCCAGTCCGGATTCCCGACTGCAAATTTTCAAAGAACGGGCGTGTGAACGCCACCATACTTGAGACTCTACCACGTTTTGGGGGCAACGCCAGATGTACGTTTGCAGGTTTCCGCCTGCCCAACCAGCCGGTGCGTTTCTTTTCTAGTGCGGGTTACACCCCATAGCGCCCGTTCGGTCCGCTTGTTATTGTGCTCTTGTGATTTCTAAACGCTCTGAACAAAACAGCTCAAGAAAGAGCCTGAACAAAATCACTTCCATCGTGGCGAACCATTTATCGCAGACGGACGCCGATCCGGCTTCTAGACGGCATCTATGAACACGATTATCCCTTCCAACAACCACCTTGTCGCCGAGGCGTTTCTTCTTTGCGCATGCCTCCTCTTCTACTCTGCCATCTGTCAGGCGCAAACGCCGCCCGCAGCCGCTACCAATCAATTGGATTCCACCAANNTCGGGACCGGAATTTGCTATCTTAGCGGCGGCCAATATGTCGATTCCGTGGAAGAGGTCGAATCGGTGCCCGGCGGCGCGCAGGCCATCCAGGGCCGCTACCAGGTCCAGTGGGCCAATAACGCCAATACTCCCGCCGGGGCCGTAACTGTCAACATTAGCGACGGCAAGCGAATTTCCAGCACGGTTTTCGGTTTAGCTTACTTCGATACCGCCAGCGGTTCCAATGCCCCCATTGCCCGGCTGCAAAACTGCACCGGCGCCATCGTCGCGCCCAACCAGGTCATCTACGCCGGCGCCTTCAGCAACATCACCGCCGACCTCCTCTACACTTACACCAAAGCGGGCTTGAGCCAGGACATCATCCTGCACCAAGCCCCGCCGCCTCCCTCCAGCTACGGACTCTCCGATGCGACAACCGTCTTGCAGGTGTACACTGCGTTCACCACGTCCATATCGCCCCAAATCACCGCCGTGACCAACGGCAGCGTCATCGACGATCAGGTGCTGGATTTTGGCGACATGAAAATGGGACCGGGCCACGCCTTGTTTCTCAACGGCCAGGACGAGTCTATCACGGCGGGAATTGTGCAAAAGCAATGGACTACTGTCAATACTAATGGAACCTACTTGATTGAGTCGATCGCGTACGAATCCATTTCCAACCAACTGCAACAATTGCCCCAGGCCTCCAATCTCAAGCCGGGCCGAGGCTCCGTCCGGCGGATGGCCTTCCAGGACTCCCCCCCATCCCCGCCAGGCCCCTCCGCCAAAAAAACCAAAATGCTGAAAGTAGCCCGGGCGCAAACCACCAAACCGCGCCTCAAGCTGGATTACGATCTCCTGAGCACTTCCGCCAACCTGACACTGATGGGTGACACGACTTATTTTGTGAGTTCTTTGGTGAACATTACAGGAACAACGACAATCGAAGGCGGAACAGTTGTCAAGTATAGCAATGGCCCTCTGGTGCAGATCACCACGACCAATATTGTGTGTCTGACCGGGCCGGCGAGCCCCGGGATCTTCACTTCCATGAACGACAATACCGTCGGAGCGGTCATTAGCGGCAGCACCGGATCGCCGAGCGCTTTCGGCGTTGCCTACTATCTTTACTTTGCCTCGTTGAGCGATAATTCGCTCCTTTTGGGGAATCTGCGCTTCTCCTACGCCGCGGTCGCCTTTGAAGCCGACGAGAGCGAAACGGTCATGTTTCGCAACTGCCAGTTCGTCAACTGCGGCACAAATGTGATGCTGGGGTATTCGTATCATGCCATTTTTGAAAATGTTTTGTCGGCGCACTGCAATATGATGGTCAGCGGAGGGGATGGCGCCTATGTCGGCGGCGTTAACATAACAGTGGATAATTGCCCCGTCTTTACGGACTCGCGCTATAGTTATACTTACGGCGGCATGACCAACTGCATTTTTACCGAGGATGATGACACTATCTCCACTCACTTCACCTTAAAGGACTGTACCGTGGCCGCCAGCGGAACTGGGATTTATCAAACCGTAGGCGCGGGCGGCTATTACCTGGCCAATGGTAGCACCTACCGAGGCGCCGGCACGGCCAGCATTGACCCGGTCCTGCTGACTAACCTGCAAACCCTGACCACCTATCCGCCGGTGGTTATGACCAACGCCATCACCAATGATTACACGTTTTCGCCACAGGCTCTGCGGAATATAGGTGTCCCGGACCTTGGCTACCATTATTTTCCTCTTGACTACGCACTAAACGACATAAACGTGACGAACGCGACCATCACGGTTCTTCCGGGAACCGCGCTCGCGGGATGCGGTGCCATGTACGGTGTTTATCTTGTCACCAACGGCATCCTCAACTGTCAAGGCACAGCCACCAGCCCGAATTACTTTGTCCAGTACAACACCGTTCAGGAACAGTCCACCACGAATTGGGCGGACACGGACTGGTTCGGGTTGATTAAATCTCCGGCCACGGCCGACAGTTCATCGGCCAATTTCTCCTTTACGGACTGGTCTGTCCTCGCTGACGCGAACCAGATCTACGGCGGAGGCCCCGCTTGCCCGTTCGCTTTGCAGAACTGCCAATTATATACAGGGACTATACTCGCAACTGGACCAGTGATCTCCGCCACGAATTGTCTTTTCCAGCGCGCCAATTTTACGGTATCGGATAGGACATCAGGAACTGTCTCGCAATCTTTCTTTAACAATCTGTTCTGGGAGGGAGTATTGACTGTGACGCATCACAGCACTGGGTCCTATATCTTCCGGGACAACCTGTTCATCCAAACCTCCAACACCCTGACCGGCACGATCAATTATTGCAGCAACAATGCCTATGTAACGACAAACTTTGGTCTTCTATCGCCGACCAACAGCGACGTTTTTCTGACCAACAGCCCGGCGTTCGAAATGGGGGCGCTGGGCCAATTTTATTATCCGACCACCCAAACGAACCTGATTCACCAAGGAAGCCAGCCCGCGCCGGCGGCGGGCCTTTACTGGTACACTGTGACCACCAACAACGTCATCGAAGGCACGAACACCGTCAGCATCGGTTTCCATTATGTGGCTACCGATACCAATGGCGTGCCCTTGGGCGGCGAAGACGGCGGCGTGGCCGATTATCTGGAAGACCCCAGTGGCAACGGCGTCTTGAATCCGTTCCTCATCTTCGACCAAGCGGAATATCCCAACGAACCCCAAGTGCGCTTGAGTTATTGGAGGTTTAACACGAATATGTGGACCAACGAAGCCGGCCTTTACCCAACGACCACCAACGACCTCTACCAGAGCAACAGCTTCAGCGGCACCTCCGTTTCCCTGACCAGCGCCTCCAGCAAGTTAGTGTATCCCGTCACAGACAACAACGGGAATTATTTTAATCTCACCAACGGCTCCATTCGATTCTGGTTCCAACCCCTTTGGTCAGCCTCCAACAATACGACGATTTACCCCACCTTTTTGCAGATTGGAGCTGGCGGGTCCATTCAGCAGCTTTGGAATTTGAGTGCGGAACCGTCCATACTGACCAATATGACGACGAACGGGACCAACATCACTATCACCAAGATGACCAATACATGGCTGAGCTTCGGTACGTTCAGCAACCAAGCCGCGGCCAATTACTTCGGTTATGCGTGGCCCCCCGGGATGTCGCTGCAACTCCAGGATGGACTCTGGTACCAATTTGTGCTGACCTACAGTCCTAGCAATGTGGCTTTCTACACCAACGGCGTTTTGGCGGCCACAGCTTGGAACGATCAGGTGGGTACCAGCGGCGTACCGGACTTCGCTGATGGCGAAGGTATTCTTTACTATCCGCCGATCACAGAGCAGGAGTCGACGGGATTTTCTTTCGGCAATAACCTTAGCTTCAACCAACCTGTCATGGGCAATTTGGATGAATTGGAAACCTTCAATTACCCGCTCACGCTGCAACAGGTCGCCGCGGGTTACCCGTATTTTGGCGGCAACGCGACGAATATGCTCGACACCTATTATTTGGGGATCAGCGACATGCTCCAAACGTACGTGTACGGTTTTGCCCAGCCGTTATCGAACAACGCGGTGCCACCAGTCCGCCTGGGTTATTGGCGATTCGATTCGCCGCTGCTCTACGCCGAGCAGGGGCAAATGCCGCTCTCCTCCTCCAACGTCGGCCTGGCGCCCAGTTGGAGCGGCACCGCGCTGGTCATCAGCAACACGGCCAGCCAAATCACATATCCGGACGTTGGCAGCAACGGTTGGGCCAACATCAATTGCCGGGAAGGCAGCCTGAGATTCTGGTTCAAACCCAACTCCACCAGCGGACCCGGCACTAGCGCTCCCTTTGTTTATATGGGAACCAACAACGCCTCGCAGGAGTGGGAATTGTCGCTCAATTCCAGTGGGACTTCCATCGGTTTCATCACGGCCAGCAACGTCCTGAACGGCACGAACACCAACTTCACCTACAATTGCACTCTGAGCAACAACAGTCTGACCAACACCAATGCGTGAACGCAAATTGTCCTCACCTACGGGGCCAATTACTCCTACCTCTACATCAATGGTTTGTCGGTGCATACGGGACTGGCGGTTGCGTACTGGCCCAGCGTCACCAATCGCCATTTGGGCATGGTCATCGGCAACAACATGTCCAATAATGCTCCCATCAACGGTCAATTTGACGAAATGGAGACCTTCAACTACCAGCTTAGCGCCAGCGCAATAATGGCCAACTTCCAGATCGTCTCCAACGTGGACAGCAACCTGGACGGAATCCCGGATCTGCTGGAGGATATTCAATTAACCAAAGCCCGCCCGTTCCTCGGCCAGCCGGTGGTGATTACGGGCACCATTGAGGCCGAGCAATTCGACATGGGGGGCCGCGGCATCGCCTACTCCAATACGTTCTCGCATCCCACCAATTACTATCGTCCGACAGACATGTTCATCACCAACTGCAATGATTTGGGGGGAGGCTATTGCCTGGACCAAACCCAGCAAGGCGACTGGGCGCAGTACACGATAAACGTTTTGGTGCCGCAGACCTACGTCATCGAAACACGCGTCGAGGGCATCGGAATCAACGGAGAGTTCGAGATAAAATTTGCCACCAACGGCACAATGTACACCAACACTGGCGCGCTAACGATCCCCAGCACGAGCTGGACAATTGTGTCAGCTGTGCTACCTTTGCAAAGCGGCACAAACGTAATGACACTCCAGATGATGAACAACGCGAGCACAGGAACGAACGTGGGCCGGTTCAATTACATTTCCATTTATCCCTATCTGCCAACGCCGAACGTGGGGACGAACAGCACTAACGTCGCTCTGACTGCCGGGGCGAGTTATGCAACCGCTTCCAACAACGCCGTCGCCATCCAAACCGCCGTAAACAATTTAGGCAGCGCTGGCGGTGCCGTCACGATCACCAGCAGTGGAACATTCATGATCGCCCAGGCCAACCCTAATGAGTCGAATGATGCCTATCAAAACGCCGCCATCTCAATTACAAACAGTAATGTACAGATTAGTGGAATGGGGCAGACCAATACTACGCTAATCGCCTATAACAGGGCAACAACGGTCTTCAGTTTTGGATTGAATGCCTCGGCCCACAATCCTCAATGCAGCAACTGGACGCTTCAAAATATGACGCTCGAAGCGCAGCCTCACAGGGCAGTGAGCAACGTGACAAGTACGGTTTACCAAGCTGGCCAGTTTTTCCCTCCTGGCGGCGATGGGGACGCGGGTACTCTTACTATCTTTTATGGGGTTTATGGGGTAGCCTATGCCAGCGACATTCTGATCACCAGCTGTCAATTTCTGTCCGCCGACAGATCAATCACGATCCCCTGGAATGTCAGCAATGTCATGGTGCGGGAGTGTAATTTTATCCCCAGCGGAACGGTGGACACCTACGGGAGCAACAACGTCTACACCGGCCAAACGAACACCACTATTGAAGTTGGCGTCTTGGCGCGTACAGGGGCCAATTTGAACCTAGCCGTCCTGGAGAACACGTACAACGCCAACAGGCTGATTACCACAACAAATACCAATACCGCGGCGCCTGTGACGCTGACAGATTTGGTAAACTGCACTAATAATGACTGGATTGCGCCAGATGGTTTTGTTTGGTTTCAACAGGTAGGAAATGGCTTCGTCGCCAGGAATTGTATTAGCAACAATGAACTCGAAGCCGTTCAAATCAATGCAGGCCCGGCATCTGTAGTTTGCAATACATTTTACACACTGGTGAATAATAACTCTTGTTGTGCTTTGAACGGCGGAGTCGGCCTGTACGGACTCCCAGGGTCGAACATTGTGGATAGCTCCACCACGTTTGTTGGGAATTGGGTTTATGGTGAGCGGCATGGCGACCTATTGTTTCAATATACAACCAACGGGGAGTTGCCATCCGTCATCAACATCTCTGGCAATTGGTTTAATCTCTCGCCCGTCGTCAGTGTACCCAACAATTATCCCGGAGCGGCCGCCTCCATCCAATTCTGCCAAAGCGCCAACGTCATAGGCAACACGTTGGTGACCGGCGGTCATGGAGTGCTTTTCGGATTTGCCTGCACCAATGCACTGGTCATGGACAATGATTTTGGGGCCGCGACCTATCGCGGAATTGGCTACCAAGCTACGGGGAATTCTCTGAACGCCGCCCAAATCTATTCCAACACACTGGGTGAAGGAGCCAGTTTCCACGTCCAACTCACATACAGCAACAGTTTCGGCTGGTTCTTGGGAAATAACATTTACTCGACTACCAACTCCAACAGCGTCTCCCTGTTCACCGACCCGGCGTCATCCGACATGCACATCTACCAATGATCCTATGAAAACATGTAACTGTTCTCCCGTCTTGAATCGGGAGGGACGAGTGNNATCACCAATGGCACCAACCAAGCCGTAAAAATGGCCTTGGATCCCAATGGCAACATTTATGTGACCGGATTCTCTCAGAACACCAACAGCAATCTGGGCTACGTGACAATTAAATATGCGCCAAATGGCACTCAGGTCTGGGCGGCGCGGTACGATTCAACCAATTCCCCCACAGCTACACCAGCCGGACTCGTGTTGGACAACAGCAACAATTCGGTCGTGACAGGCAGCGCTTTAACTATAAAATACGACACGAATGGCAACCAGCTTTGGAGCGCGCCTTACGACGGGAGCGCCGTGGCCATCGATGCCGCCGGCAATTCGATCGTAACAGGTTTTTCATCAGGATTCAACATCGTCAAGATAAGCCCAAGCGGGACAAATGTCTGGTCAGAGACATACGTTTCGCAGTACGGTCCGGCGCTGTCCCAGGCGGTCGCAGTGGACAGCGGCGGCAATGCGTACGTGGCCGGTTCCGACACCTACATTTGTCTTTCGGAAGGGCCTTCTCAGAGCTGCTATGTTGACTTGTTGGTAGTGAAGTATGGGCCAAATGGCAATCAGCTTTGGACGGCGGAGAATCTTCAAGGAAGCGATTACTCCGTCGAAGTAGCAGGATTGGCCCTCTACAATGCATCAAACATTGACGTAGCACCTAACACATACACCGGACCATCATCCCCTGATCAGACGTTTAATACGTATAGTTATACGGCGGATGGACAGGCGGCTTGGAGTGCTTTTAACCCAACAGGGGACGGGTACAGCTTATCCCACGCATTAGCGTTGGACCAACGAGGAAATGCTTTGGTGATCGGACAGAATGCTAACTACTACCCGAACATGCAATACGCCACGTATAAGATCAACGCGACCGGTACCTATATTTGGACGAATCTTTATCCCGCTAGTCCGGCGGGAATGAGCGTTGGTACAGCAATCGCCGTTGATCAAGCCAACAGCGCCTACGTGACCGGCTACTCTCCAGGCACCAACTCCGACAATGACATTGTTACCATCAAATATGATCAGAACGGCAATCAAATCTGGCTGCAACGCTACGCCAGCCCATGCAACGGTAACGCCGCCGGTAATGCCATCGCCGTGGATAACAACGGCAACGTCTATGTCACCGGCTATGACACCACGGCGGCGGGCGGGACCGAAATCGTCACCATCAAATACTCGCCCGTCACCCTGCAACGCCGCTCCGACGGCACCGTGATCTTGCAAGCACAAGGCTCCCCCGGCGAAAGCTTCGACATCGAAGCCAGCGAGAACCTGCTCAATTGGCTGGACCTGGGCATCGCCACCGCCGACACCAACGGGCTGATGCAATTCGAGGACACCAACGCCCCCAACTACCCCGCCCGTTTCTACTACACCTCCCCGCAATAATTCCTCATGAAGCATCCACCACTCCAGTTCCGAAGTCCCGGATTACCACGAATGTCACGAAGACCACGAAATC
>PLIU01000104.1 GCA_003140095.1 Verrucomicrobiales bacterium
GCATGGACAAGCTGTGTATCGATGCGGAGACATATGTGCGATTCAAGCACGCGGTGGACGCGCCGCACGGCTTGATCCTGGTCACCGGCCCCACCGGCTCAGGCAAGACCACCACCCTCTATTCGGCCCTCAACGAACTGAACGGGCCGCAATTCAACATCGTCACGGTTGAAGACCCGGTCGAATTCCAGCTTCCTGGCGTCAACCAGGTTCCGGTCAAAAAAGAAATAGGCTTGACATTCGCCAATGCCCTTCGCTCCATCCTGCGCCAGGACCCCGACATCATCATGATCGGGGAAATCCGCGACACCGAGACGGCGGAAATCGCGGTGGAGTCCGCCCTGACCGGCCACCAGGTCTTGAGCACCATGCATTGCAACGACGCGCCGGGGGCGATTTCGCGGCTGGACGACATGGAGATCGCGCCGTTTTTGATTTCCTCCTCCGTCATTCTGGCGTGCGCGCAACGGTTGATGCGCAAGATTTGCCCCAGTTGCAAGGAGGGGGTGACCTATCCGGACAAGATGTTCGAGGACCTGGGCATTGATCCCCACGATTTCCATGGTGCGCTCCTTTATCGCGGGCGCGGCTGCGACCGTTGCAAGAATTCCGGTTACTCCGGCCGTCTGGCCATCATCGAGGCGATGACCATGACCGATGAAATCCGGAAAATGGTCATCCAACGCGTCAGCTCGCAGGAGATCGGCAAGCTGGCCATCGAACAAGGCATGAAGACCTTGCGCTCGGTGGCCTTGGAAAAAGTGCGCGATGGCCTCTCCACGCTCGAACAAACCCTCCTGATCACCTCAAACGCTTAGGCCCCGCGGCCTGAAGCCGCAGGCTGGATGCAGGAGCCAAAGGCAATGGATTGAGTTCGTGTCACAATTAACAAGGTAGTTTATAGAATTTTGTCCACCTTCTTGCTTGTAACGCATGTAAGTTAAGAGGCGCGCGTCAGCAGTCCGCATGGGTGCAACAGTTGCAGCGGGCTTGGTGGAACAGCCGTCGAGAATGCCGCCCAAAACAAGCGCGAGGCGGAGGATGATTTTCAGTTTCATGGTTTGTTTCCTTGCGACTTGCGCCACTCCTCGATGCGGGCCACGTCGAGTCTCAATTGCTCTGGGCTAAGCGCGGAGATCCCGCCCAAAGGGCCTGGAACCTGCGCTCCCTCGAATTGGGAAATGTAGCCGAACGCATTGACCGCATCAGACAAGGCATACCAACTGCCTGGCGGCGCATTATTCATTGCGAGCCAGTCATCATCTCCCTTGGTGATCCACGCCAACCCGGCCACCATAGCGGCCAGTGCGGGCAAGGCCTTGGGATCGCGAATCCGCCCCAACCCGCGCGCGATTCCCGAGGCAACCCCCAAATCATAAGGCTCACGCGCCGCAGCCAGCAGCGCCTCCAACCCGCGTTGATCTCCGGTTTGAGCCAACGCCTCGAGCATCTGGCCTTTCACTTCGCGGTCACTTTCGGACTGGATGGCATCGAGCAAATCGGCAACCGCGTCTGCACTCGGCAACCAGCATAAATTGAAGGCACCCGATTTTCGCACTTGCGGATCCTTGTCCTTAAGCCATGCCACCATGATTGGGATGACCCGCCTCTGACCAGCCCGGCCAAGCACCCGGCCGATCCATTGGGCGTTGCTATCGCGATGGTTGGCCAGATAAGCAAACATTCCGTCAATAAACATTTTCCGCCCAACTTTAGTTTCGTCAAACATGGCCCCCAATGTAGCGTCATCCAGCTTGTCGAGGCAGAGAGCGAGAACGAAACGCTGGGAGGATGCATCCTCGCCATTCTGCGCCAACCGCCGGATTGCCAGCGAACCGGCAGTCTGGTTAGGCCGGGATATTTGTATTCAGCAAAACGTCCGGTCTCAGACGTGGCGTGGCCCATGTCGGCGCGAACAACGGCCAACCCGCCGCTCAAAACGAGCGCGAGGCAGAGGATGCACATGGGCTTCATGGCGTTTTCAAAACTTTGCGCGTCTTGATATCAATCCAAAAACTCGCCGTGCCGCCGGTTTCAGGATTTTCCAAATCCAATCGCATTTCTTCTCCGCTCACTTGCACTCCTAAAAACTTTGGCATCACTTCCTGTCCACTGCCAGAGACGTAAAAGAATCCTGGCTTTGCGGCCGATCGAAGATCGCTTTCGTGACGACTTTCTCCCTTGATCTTGGAGTCGTTCACCCGTTGCTCAAATCGTTCAATGAGTGAATCCACGTCGCCCTGCAATGGGTCGGCCACATCGTCATGCCAGTTTATCCTCCCCCACGGGGTCAGCATCCCCCCAATAATGGTCGAATCGGTTTCGACATAAAAATCCATCTCCCGTCCGGCCCAGACCTTCCCGCTTCGCGGCGCCTTGAAAACAACAAAATCAACATCGGCTGGTTCAATAGGATGGTTGCCCATCGCCTGCATTCTAAACACAGCCCTCTTGATCAACAGTGCAGGCGCTTGCAGGCCGGGTACAGCGTTCGTTTCCGCAATCCAATGCGTGGTGGCGATCTTCTGAACGGGTGCGGCGTCCATTTCAAGCCTGGGATATTTTTGCCGGAGAATTTCCTCCAGCTTCATTTTATAGACGGCAGCATTTATCCGTGAAATCGTATTGCCAGCCGACCCTGCGTCGTTCTGGTTAGGTTGGTTGGTCAACCCGGCCAAAACGGGAATGGCGGCTTCGGCTTCGGCGCCAAAATTTTCCAAAGCCGCCACGGCCTTGAAACGAACATCCTTGTTTTCATCCGTCAATGCCTGAGTCAGCGCCGCGACTATCGTGCCATCTTCCGCCTCCTCAAACGGCCCCAGGTTGCCCAAGGCGTAGGCAGCGGCGGCGCGAACGGCGGCGTTGGCATCCGACAACGACTGTAGGATGGCGGGCACGATAATGGAGGCTTGGGGGGCAAATGAGCCGAGAGCCTGAGGCTGCGGTGCGTCCCGTGGATGCGCGCCGCCGCGCAACTTGCTGTTCATGATCTGGCCAAGGGCTGTCACAGCCGTGAGTCGAACACTCTCATCGGGGTCCCTCGCCTTGTTGACCAGCGGCGGGACCACCGCGGCGTTTTCGTCATTATTTAGAACCCATCTTTCAGCCAACCCGATGGCAGAATTGCGGATTTTGGCATCTGGGTCAGAAAGGAGTTCGAGGCACATCGGCAGCAAGGTTTTCGCAGGCACTTTGTATGCGTTCAGCGTTTCGGCGGCTGCCACTCGTATTTGTGAATGGCTGTCTTGAAGCATCGCCATAAGAACAGGGACGGCTACTTCCTTCCCCTTGCGAATGCGCGCCAAGGCCGACAAGGCGAGATCGCGCCATTCAGGATTGCCGTTCTGAAGGTAAGAAACCAGAGGCGCAACGGCTGCTTCACTCACCGATTCATCGGCGAGGGCAAATAGAGCGGCTCGCTGAATAATCCGGCTGGTATTGGTCAAAGCTTCTATCAAGGGAGCTTCCGCCTGCAATCGAATCAATGTTCTTGTCGTTTCATAGCTTGCAGTCGCCTTATTTTGAATTTGTTCCTCCATGTGAAGTTGTTGCGCCAGCACGGCCACGGCGGCCTTTTTAACCGAGGCAAATGCTCCCTTGCGGCTTCAAGGGATTCCGGCGCGGGCGGCAGCTTGGACACGCTGGCGCGCACACGGGGCAGAAATGCGGCGTCCTTCGATGCCGCTTGAACGGTGATGAGAACATCCGTGCCCGGCAGAATTTCGTGCAACACTTCCTCGTTGGGCGCATTGTCAATTCCCGAAGCAGTTCTCTCATCCGGACGTCGATTGGGCGGCGGCGTTGCAAACTCCGCCGCAATGCGAAGAGAGACATAATCGTTCTTTCCGGCGATTCTCGGTTTTCCATCGTCAGTTGAGCGCATCACTGCCTGCTGAAGACCCGCGGTATTCACTCCGATGAACGCAATCTGTGGGTCGATGACGCCCCGCTGGACGTGGTCGGGCACCACAAAGCCATTTATTTCGTAATAGTCTTGAAAGTCATCGTGAAGTTGCAACGCAATGGTCGCGACGCGCGCCTGCGCCCATGCTTCAATATCGGAATCAAACACAGGGTGCTTGTCGTGATTCTGAACCCACCAAGTGCGCCACCAGGCGACAAACTGCCCATGCCTTTCGCCATCCCACTGCCAATGATTCGGTGCCCAAGTGCGTTTGGTCAATTGACTAAGGACTTGTGCGGCTTCACCCCGCACGGACGTTTTTGTCCCCGGATAATCAAGCATCTCAATCAGCGGCCCAATCACACCGGGGTCGTTGATGAGATTCTGATTTTCCATGTCGCACAATAATTCAACCAATTCCGCGTTGCGCGAATTCAACCTGCGTAGCGCCGATTCGACCGGCGTGTCGTTGGAAGCCGGTTTAAAGGCCAGTTCATCAACCGTCTCCTTGGTTATCACATCATCACGGGCGGTGCGGAGCGACAATTCGCGGGCGGCGGCAATGGCGATCCGGTTGCGTTCTCCGGCCGGCAGCCGGCTATAGTCCGTCCTAAAAAGGATAGTTGCAGAGTCATTCAAATCTATGCCGGGAAAAGCAGCGCTCAAAACTGAATCGAAACTTGGCCCGGAATTTGTCAGTGTTTGATGGGCGGTTTGGTCAGCACGGGCAAACTCAAGCCAGCCGCTCAAAACGAGCGCGAGGCAGAGGATGAGTTTGGAGTTCATGGTGCAATATCGTTATTATTGCCGTATTGGCGTCAATATGAATGCGGTCTCATTGCCTTTGAATGTAAAGAAAAGCGTGTCGCTGGCCACTGGAAAGCAAGGCGTGCCTCTCACCTGCCGCAGTCGTAGCCTCTCCGACGACTTGTCCAGAGACGTTTAGGGCGATGGCCATGCTGAAGTTTCCTCCGAGGGTGCCGAGATTCTTAATCGTGTCAGCGTCTGGCGCGCCGCCACGAGCCAGCCAACAAAGATCGAACCAAGCTTCGTCATATTGTCTTTATACGACACTTTCAGAGGACCTCTTATTAGACGGTTTCTCCAAAAATATGCTCCAAGGCATGGAGGACTGAATGTTGAACAACGCCAAGTTTGCTTGGTTTCAAAACCGTTCGAGGTTTTTCGTTGGCTTGACGGCTCTGGTCGGTGCTGCGAAGTTGATTAGCATTGGTCCATAACCGGCCAGAAGAATCGACTGGTGAAGTCTTTTCGCTCGTGACATTGACTCCCGCCGCGCAAGCCCTGCGCCAGCGCGTGGAGGAAGGAGGCGCATTGTCTTTGGAGGCGGTCAGCCCCGGCGCTCAGCCTTTCGTCGCGGCCCTCCTGGCGCGATTCTTCCCCAAACGGCCAATCGTGGTCGTCACCGAAGGCTTGAAAACACAGGAGATGTTTCAACAGGACATGGAAACCTGGGCTGGGGGCCACGCCACGCCGCTTTTCTACCCGGACTGGGAAATGCTGCCGCACGAAGACCGCTTGCCGCATTCCGACATTATCAGCGATCGTCTGGCAACGCTGGTCACTCTGGCTGAGCCGCCGCCAGGAGCGGCTTCACCCATCCTTGTCGCCAATGTCACCGCGCTGCTGCAGAAAACGATGTCCGTCGCCGAACTGAGAAAGCGGATTCGCCTTCTGCGACGTGGGGAATCGTTGAGTCCGCTGGACTTGATCGAATGGCTCGAGCAACAGGCTTACGAACCGGAAGCCCAGGTCACCGAAAAAGGACACGTTGCCATGCGTGGCGGCATCGTCGATGTCTGGCCGCTGGCCAGTCCATGGCCCGTGCGGCTGGAATTCTTTGGCAATGACCTGGAATCTTTGCGCTACTTTGATCCCATCACGCAAGTATCGCGGGATGAGGTCCGCGAGATTACCATCGCGCCGGGCGGTGAAGTTGGATTGCTCAAGAAGGAAACGGAAATTCCCGCCGCCAGCCTGCTCGAATACCTGCCGCCGGAGACCATTTTTCTCTTGTGCGAGCCGGACTTGCTGGACGCCCAAGCCCGGCGTTACCAGGAACAGGCTGGCGCGGACGAGCCTCTGCTGACGACCTGGGAACAATTTCAAAAAGAAATATCCCGGCGCGGCCTCACCACTGTCCTGGCCCGCGAGTTTGGCCAGACCATCGTTGAAGACGTCATCGTGGAGGGGAAGCGATTGGAAAAACCAGAAACGCTGGATTTTCAAAGCCTAGAGGTTTTCCGCCCCATAGGCGAACGCCGGCCGGAGCCGCACATCGCGGAGGCGCAACGCCAGGAATTCTTTCAGCAGCTCCACCGCTGGCTGCGCCAGGATTATGCCGTGTTTCTCTTTTGCAACAACGAGGGTGAACGGCAGCGTTTCCAGGAAATCTGGCGCGAGTACGGCCTGGGCGAAACCGGCCCGCTCCAATTGCGCCTCGGAGCCCTCTCGCGCGGTTTCCATTGCGAGACGGCCAAACTGGCCGTGGTGACCGACGCGGAAATTTTCGGCCGCTACAAGGTGCAGCGCCCGCGCCGCCTCAAGTCAGCCCACGCCGCCTCCAGCCGGTCGCTGCTGGATATCAATTTTGCGGAATTGGAAGAGGGCGATTACGTCGTGCATCTCCAACACGGCATCGGACGTTATCTGGGCCTCAAGCCCATGCCGGAGATCGGAGGCGCTCCCGGCCAGGAATGCATGGTGATAGAATACGCCCCGGCCGATTTTGACCAGCAGCCGCCAAAGCTTTATGTGCCCCTGAGCCAGGCGCATTTGGTCGGCAAATACATTGGCGCCGGCAGAGCGCGTCCACCGCTGAACACCTTGACCGGCAAGCGCTGGGCCAAAGCCAAAGCCCAGGCTGAAAGCGCCGTGCGCGACATCGCGGCGGAAATGCTGGCCATCCAGGCCGCGCGCTCCGCGCAGCAAGGCCACGCTTTCCCGCCCGACACCGCTTGGCAGCATGAATTCGAAAACAGTTTCCTTTACGAGGAAACGCCCGATCAAGAGCGCGCCATTATCGCCACTAAAAACGACATGGAAGCCGCCAAACCCATGGACCGGCTTATATGCGGGGACGTGGGCTACGGCAAGACCGAAGTGGCCATCCGCGCCGCCTTCAAAGCCGCGCTGGGTGGCAAACAGGCTGCCGTGCTGGTCCCGACGACCGTCCTGGCGCAACAGCATCTGAATACCTTCCGCGAGCGCATGGCCGATTACCCGATCCGCGTCGAAATGCTCTCGCGCTTTCGCAGCCGGCGCGACCAGGCTCGCGTGGTCAGGGAATTGGCGACTGGCTCGGTGGATATCGTCATCGGCACCCACCGCCTGCTCCAAGGCGACATCGTGTTCAAGGATTTGGGCTTGGTGGTCATTGACGAAGAACAGCGTTTCGGCGTCCTGCACAAGGAACGGTTCAAGCAACTGCGCACGCTGGTCGATGTCCTGACGCTGACGGCCACGCCCATTCCGCGCACGCTTTATCTCGCCTTGGCCGGAGCGCGCGACATGAGCACCATCGAAACGCCACCGCAAGACCGCCTGCCGGTGCAGACCATCGTCGCCCCCTACGACGAGCGGCTTATCCGCGACGCCATCCGGCGCGAGCTAAACCGCGGCGGACAGGTTTTCTACCTGCACAACCGGGTTCTGGACATTGACGCGGCGGCCCAGCGCTTGCGCGAGCTGGCGCCCGAGGCGCGCGTGGCCGTGGGCCACGGCCAAATGCATAGCGACCAACTGGAACAAGTCATGGCGTCCTTCGTCAACGGGGAGAGCGACGTATTGCTCTCGACCACGATCATCGAAAGCGGGTTGGACATTCCGAATGCGAACACGATCATCATTGACCGAGCCGATCGTTTCGGCTTGAGCGACTTGTACCAATTGCGCGGGCGGGTCGGGCGCTACAAACATCAGGCCTATGCTTATTTGCTGCTGCCGCGTCATGCGGGCCTGCTGACCGACGCCCGCAAACGACTCAGCGCCATTAAACAGTATTCCAGCCTGGGCAGCGGCTTCAAAATCGCCATGCGCGACCTCGAAATCCGCGGCGCGGGCAACCTGCTGGGCCCGGAGCAAAGCGGTCACATCACTGCCGTCGGCTTTGAGCTTTACTGCCGGTTACTTAAGCAGAGTGTCGGCCAACTCAAAGGCGAAACGGCCCGGCCGCAGGTGGAAGTGCAGATTCGTCTGGACTTTCTAACCACGCACCAACAAGACGCCGGGGCGTGCCTGCCCGCCGGTTACGTGGCCGAACCGCAACAGCGCATCGAGATGTACCGCAAACTGGCACAGGCAGCCGACGTTCAGGCCTTGGGCGAGTTGAAAAAGGAATGGCGTGATCGTTTCGGCCCGTTGCCCGAACAGGCCGAGCTGGCGCTCAAAGTCGCCGACCTCAAGATCTCGGCGGCGGCTAAGGGCGTGACCAGGATCGAAGTCAAGGAGGACAAATTGATGCTCCAGCGCCACAACGATTATGTCATGGCGAGAGGAAAATTTCCGCGCTTGCGGGAGAAAACGCCGGCGGCGCGGCTGAAGGAAATCAAGAAGGCCGTGTTGGCCGTGTGAAACCCGCACGCATTCCGTGTGCCAAGTGGCCTGGAAACCACGCAATTTAAAGCACAAAAAATGTGCCTCAATCCTTGACGAAGCAGCTGTGCCGCAGCCATATTGCCTCCCATTTTTGAATTTTGAACGATTCAAAGAGAAAATAATTTGTGAAACCAGATGCTCAGTCGGCCTCGAACCGGGATCCGGTTCCCCGGCGGAACGCGACTCCAGCCGCTTCCGGCCGATGCCTCCATACCCGCAACACCCGCAAGACACGTGCAGCCGCCATGACAAACCTTTCAGAGACCCGCCTGCGTATTCCACACGCCTCCCACTTCCTTTCCTCCCATTCTCCACCGTTGGATTTGGCTGAAAAGGTCAAGGAACTGGTCCGCCTGGCCCAGGAACAGGGTTACCTGACCTATAACGACATCAACGATGCTTTGCCCGATAGCGTGATCTCCCCGGACCAATTGGATGATCTTTACGGCAAACTGCGCAATCTGGAAGTCGAAATCGTCGATCAGGCCGAAGTGGACCGGGTCAAGCAGCCCGAGCCGGACGAAGACGAAGACAAGGGGCGGCTGGACATTCTGGACGACCCCGTGCGCATGTATCTGAAGCAAATGGGCCAGGTCCCCTTGCTGACCCGCGAACAGGAAGTCGAAATCTCCAAACGCATCGAAGACGCCGAAAACGAGGTTAAACGCATCATTTATGGGTTCGGCTTCGCCGGCAAGGAACACATCGCCCTGGCCGAAAAGCTCATTTCCCAACCCCCGAAGGAACGGTTCGACCGCGTGATCGTGGACAAAAAAGTCGAGGGCCGCGATAACCATCTGCGGACATTGCGCAAGCTGGTCAAACAGGTCCGCGCTTTGGATCAGGAGGTCGATGGCCAATACGCTCTGTTGCAGGCCGACGCGGCGGACCAAAAGACGCCCGGCTCCAAGACGTGGCGCGAATTCCAAAGGATCGACGAACGCCTGCAACGCACCTTCAACAAGTTTTACTACAAACAAAGAGTCATTGAAGAAATGGCGCTGGTGGCTGACAACATCCACGACAAGGTGCAGTTGAGCCTGCGCACCATCTCCGAATTGGAAGAGCACGGCAAAGGGCCGCAGCACCAGCTCGTCATTCAATCCGAGCAGCGCAAGATCAAGGCCCTGGAGGATTTCGTGCGCATGCCCCGCCAGGAGTACCTCAAGTCCTACCTGGAACTGCAACATTTCAGCCGCAAGGCCATCCAGGCCAAAACGGAAATGGTTGAAGCCAACTTGCGCCTGGTCATCTCCATCGCCAAGAAATACACCAACCGCGGCCTCTCCTTCCTGGACCTGATTCAGGAAGGCAACATGGGCCTGATGAAAGCGGTCGAAAAATTTGAATACCGCCGCGGCTACAAGTTTTCCACCTACGCCA
>PLIU01000506.1 GCA_003140095.1 Verrucomicrobiales bacterium
TGCCGGCGTTGGCGGTCGTGGTGAGGGTTGGCTGAGCTCTCAGGCTCATCGAGGTGTCCCCTTTTACAAAGCCGGAATAAGAGGCGGTCAAGGCCGGCACGGCCGCGCCGTAAATCTTGGTTTGGTTGCCGGCCGTAATCGTGAGGCTGGCTGGAAACACCAGCAGCGTGCCGCTGATATAGAAAATCGAGTAGTTGGCATCGATCGCGCCGCTGGCGGTAATGACATAAGGACCGCCGCCCGCATGACTGCTGGCAGTGGCGGTCGTAGTAAGGGTTGGCAGAGCAGTCAGGTTGGTCGGGCTGTCCCCGTTGACAAAGCCCATATAACTGGCGGTCAAGATTGGGAGGGCTGCGCCGTACGTCTTGACTCTGGTGTTGGCGATGATTGTGAGCGGGGCCGGAAGTGCGGTCACGATCGCGTTCGTCGTTGCCTCCATGTAATCGGCGTCGTTGTCTTTCGTCGCTTGAATCACCACCTCACCGCTGCCGGCCGTCATGACCAAGTTGGAGCCGCGGACGATTTGCCCGGGGCCGCTGAGCACGGTGAAGCTGATGGCGCCAAGGCCCGAACCGCCACTGACACTGAGGGCGTTGGTGGAGCCATAGATTTGGGACGCGGCGAGGGTGAAGACCAGCGGGCTTTGCGAACCCTCTTCCACAAACTGCGCTATCTCGTTGGTCGATCCGTTAAAGTTGGTGTCGCCGCCATACTCCGCGCTGACGAGATACTTTCCGACAGGCAGGTTCGTAGTGGAGATCGTCGCGGTGGCCCCGAACACTGAGTCAACCAGGCTGGCCGAGCCTAGCGGCGTACCGTCTTCAGTGCTGAAATTGACCAAGCCGGTTGGCGCCGCTGAGCCGCTGGCCGGAGTCACCGTCGCGGTGAAGGTGACCGGGAGTCCCCATGCTGAGAACTCGGAGCTGGTCAATAGCTCCAGCGTGGTATTCGTCAAGACCGGAGCAGCCACGGCGTTGATCAGCAAGGCGGGTCTCAAAAGGGCTATGCTCGATTGGTAGGAATCGAACGCGAAGGCATCCCCGGTCTCATAATCCGTGCCATAGAGTTGGTTAGTGAGTTCGAAACTCGCGATTCTAGAGCCGCCAAGTATTGAATTCACGAAGCTGGTGACGTCAATGTACTTCCAATCGCCGGCAGCCAACCCGTTCGTATCATTGACATCAATTGAATAATTCAGGGTTGCAGGCAAGTTCGTATTGGCTTCCGTCCAGGAATTGTCCAACGAACCGTAAACGCTTAGGTAGGGAGTCCCGAAGGACTGGCAAACATGGATGCGAAGATACGCGCTTGCAACCGGCCCGCTCAAGGCCGTGAGATTGAATTGCAGCGCCGCCGCATCGAGATCATTATCTGGATCCGAGTTGGCCACCCAATTAACGACTTCTCCCGGAACCGTGACTGTGTCGTTCGTAAAAAAGAGGCCTCCCAGACCGTCTGTCCAAAGGCTGGCGTCCGCGTAAACAACGGTATTGGTGACCGGATTCAGGCTAAGAAACGCGCCGTACACATCGGAATTATCTATGACCGTGCCATCCGCGGCCAAAACGTCGCCACCGCCATTTTCTGCTGAAACGTCATTAAAAGTAAGATTCGTCTCTTCCGCCACTCCGCCCGGGCAAACAAAGATGGCGCCGCCTTTGCCAAGGCCGCTTTGTCCGCCGCCGCTGCCTCCGCTGCCGCCATTGGCTTGATCGAAGTCAAAGCTCACGTTGGAGAGAATGACCAAGGCGTCTTGCCAAACGCAGACTGCGCCGCCCAAGCCCGCGCCGCCGCCGCCGCCGCCGCCGAGGGCAGACGATTGCCCTGGGGCTCCCGCGCCGCCAAAGTCGGCGCTGATGCCGGCGCGGCCGGGGAAATCGCCGTCATTTCCGCCGCCACCTCCACCACCGCCAAACGATCCGCCTCCGCCATAACCACCCCCAGCAAAGGAGGAAGCGGCTCCTCCGCCGCCTCCGCCAGGGTTGCCGCCAGCGCTGCCGACTAGGAGGACGCCGGCGCTCTCCTCAGATCCAAAAGTTCCAGGCCCAGCCAAAGCGCCACTACTGCCACCGTTGCCGGCGCCTCCGGCGCCGCCGGGTTCGGCGCCGCTTGCCCCTCCGTTGGCGCCGCCATTGCCGCCGGTCACACTGCAATTATGGAAAAAAACATCGTGGATCGAAACGGTCGAGGATGAATCGGCGAGCACGCCGCCGCCCATGGCGCCACCGCCGCCGCCGCCGCCTTCGCCTGCGACGCCATTGCCGCCGATCACCTGGCCCTGTGCAATGGTAAGCCCGCTCAGGCTCGATACTCCTCCCGTGAAATGAAACACCCGGCTGATGTTGACGGCGTTAAGCCCGAGGAAAGACGATCCCGGACCGGAAATCTCTAGGCTTTTATTAACGATGATTTCTCCAAAGGTAATAACGAGGGTTTGGTTAATCAGCGACGGGCCAAAAACAATGGTGTCGCCGCTGGCAGCCGCCAAGATAGTTTGCCGGAGCGATCCGGCGCCGTTGTCAGTGGCGTTCGTCACCGTCAGCGTGGCGGCGCCCGTGAGTGTGGCGGCGCCGAGAAAGGCGAACGCGGGCAGCAAAAGGGAGAAGACCAAGCTGCGCAAATGTCTCCTCATCGAAGCTAGAGGCGCGTGCAATGACAACTCTGATTTCTTTTCCGGTGAGCAAGTATTATGATTGTTTTTCATATCGTCGTTTACTTTAAGCAGGAACATTATTTATATGCTATGGGGTGTTATTCCCAGTTACTTAAAGTATGCTTGCTTAAACCCGTCTAAATTGTTCCCGACCATTTGTTTTCTTTTCCTATAGGCAAGTATTCTTATCTTTCTATGTTATTGTTTGCGTGAGTAAGGAAGATTATTTTGGTGCTATAAGGTGTTTTGCCCAGTCCCTCATAGTCTGCTTTTTGAATCGGACTAATAAAGCGTTTACGATCAACTTGCCGTCCTCGATAAGCGGCCGGAGTGTCTTCTACTTGGATGCGTGTGAGCTTACTTAATCTCCATGCTGTGTTCCACGTCGAGGCTTGGCCGGACGGCTACGCGCGGCCAGCGCCCGGAACGGGCCAGCGCCATCGCCGCCTCCAGCGACTCCAGCGGAAATGGCGGCGACACCAGACGTTTCCATGGGAGGCTTCGCCCCCGATGCTGCAAGAACTCGATGGCAACAGCGAGATGGCGCGGTGCATAGTTGTGCGTGCCTTGGATGGTGAGGCACTTGCGGATGATGATTTCCCCCGTCAGTTCGAGCCGCGAGTCCGGATGCACCAATCCGACTATTTGATACCGGCCGCCCGGGCGCAGCAGTTCGATGCCCTCGGCTATGATGGCGGCGCTGCCGGCGGCCTCAATCACCGCATCGACGCTGCCTTCGGCCACGTGACCGTGCGCCGAGTTCAGCGCCGGTTCGCCGCCAAAGGCCGGCACCAGTTCCAGCCGCGCGGGGTTGGTATCGACAACCACGACGCGCTGCCAGCCCTTCTCCCGCAGCAAAGAACAACCGAACAGGCCCAGCAGTCCCGCGCATTCGACCTTTACATTATGCGCGAAACCTTTAAAGACTACGATCAGATGCAGGTAACGAATGAGATTCCCGCCGCGCGCGACAAGCTGCTGTTCACGCCCGGGCCTTTGACCACGAGCCAAACCGTCAAGCAGGCGATGCTGCGCGATGCCGGTTCCTGGCACTCCGATTTCAACGCGTTGGTGGCCGATGTGCGGCTGCGCTTGTTGCGTCTGGCCGGTCTGTCGCGTGAGCAAGGATGGGAAGCCATCCTGCTGCAAGGTTCCGGCACGTTTGGGGTCGAGTCGATTTTTCAAACGTGCGTGCCGCCGGATGGAAAAGTGGTGGTCCTGGCCAACGGCGCTTACGGCGAGCGGATCGCGCAAATGTTGAAGTGCGCCAGGATCGTTCACCATGTCGTGCGTGCGGCGGAAGACGCGCCCGCCGATGCCGCGGCCTTGGAGAGCTGTCTGGCCGGGGATCCCGCAGTGACCCATGTCGCCGTGGTTCATTGCGAGACCACGACAGGTCTCTTGAATCCAATTGACTCTATCGGTCGCGTGGCCAAACGCCATGGCAAAACATACGTGGTGGACGCTATGAGCAGTTTTGGCGGCATGCCGATAGACATTGCGGCGTGCGGGATTGATTTCCTGGTTTCCTCCTCGAACAAGTGCATCGAAGGAGTGCCGGGCTTTTCCTTTGTCTTGTGCCGGCGCGACGCCCTTTTGGCCAGCGAAGGCTGGGCGCGAAGTCTGAGTCTGGATTTGCTCGGCCAACTCAAGGGATTCGAGAAGGACGGCAAGTTTCGTTACACTCCTCCGACGCATGTCATTCTCGCTTTCGATCAGGCCTTGCGGGAATTAGAGCTCGAAGGCGGGGTTCCCGCCCGCCATGAGCGTTACCGCCGCAACCACGAAACCTTGCTGGCCGGAATGGATCTCCTCGAATTTAAACCCTATCTGATTCCCGCCTTGCAGAGTCCGATCATCACGGCGTTTCTCCACCCGCCAAACGGGCAGTTCGAGTTCGAGCGATTTTACACGGAATTGAGCAGGTGCGGCTTCCTCATTTATCCTGGCAAACTGACCCAAGTGGACACCTTTCGCATTGCCAACATTGGCCGTCTTTTTCCGGCCGACATGGAGCAGCTTGTCGCGGCTATCGGGTCCGTCTGGAGTCAAATGGCCTATGAATGATTTCACTCTCAACAGCCGCGCCTATAGCCCGCCGCCGGCACCGGTCGTGGTCATTTGCCTGGACGGTTCGGCGGACGAGTATTTGGACACGGCGATGGCTCGCGGCCAGATGCCGAATCTCTTGCGGCTGAGCCTGCAGGGCTACCGCGGCCTGGCACGGGGGGCGATGCCAAGCCTGACGAACGTCAATAATACTTCCATCGTCACCGGCGCGCCGCCGCGCGTTCATGGCATCGGCGGCAATTATTTTTTCGACACCGCCAGCGGGAAGGAAGTGATGATGAACTCGGCCAGTTTTCTCCGGGCCGAAACGATTTTTCCCGCGGCGCAACGGGCGGGACGGCGCGTGGCGGTGGTGACGGCCAAGGAAAAACTGCGCGACATCTTCGCCTCGGGCTTGATCGGTTTGGGCGGGATCGCGTTCTCCTCCGAGAAGGCCCGCGAAGCCAAGCGCGGGACCCATGGCATCGACGACGTCGAAACCGTGGTTGGCCCGGCACCTCCTATTTATAGCGGGGAGGCATCGCTCTATGTTCTAAAGGCCGGTGTAAAACTCATCGAACGCGGCGCCGCGGACTTCCTCTACCTGAGCACGACGGATTTCATGCAGCATAAGTACGGGCCGGAGGCAGCCGAAGCCGTCGAGTTTTATGCGGGCATTGACGAGCAACTGGGTCATCTCCTGGCGCTCGGCGCGCTGGTCGGCATTACCGCCGATCATGGCATGAACGCCAAGCAGAAAGCGGATGGCTCGCCCAATGTCATTTACCTCGAATCTGAACTCGTCCAGCAGTTTGGGCCGGGATTTCGCGTCATTCTGCCCATCACCGATCCGTACGTGGCGCATCACGGTGCCTTGGGATCGTTCGCGCAGGTGCATCTCCCGCCGGCGAACGGTCTGGCCGTCGGGCCGGTGGCCGCCTTTCTGCGGCAGGTGGCGGGCGTGACGGAGGTGCTGGAGCGGGATTGCGCGGCGCGGTGGCTGGAACTTCCGGAGGACCGCATGGGCGACCTTGTCGTCTGTTCCGGCCGCGACGTGGTGCTGGGCCGGACGCCGCAATGGCACGACCTGACGGTGCTCGAAAACGGCCTGCGCTCGCATGGCGGACGATACGAAGAGATGGTGCCATTCCTCCTGAGCGCGCCCTTGAAAGCGGACTACGCCGCGCGGGCGCGAGGCGACGTGAGGAACTTCGATATTTTCGACTTTACATGCAACGGAACCCAACCATGAACGCATCCAGCTTGATCGCAGGAAAAGCCGCCGCAGGCGGCGGGGACTTCGTTGTCGTGCGAAGCCCGCACGATGGCGCGGAAGCCGGCCGGGTGGCGGCGGCCTCGCGCCAGGACGTGGAAGCGGCGGTGGCGGCGGCGCGCGCGTTCCGCGACACTCCGAATCGCCATGAACGGGGCAAGATTCTTGATTTGACACGCTCCGCGCTCGAAGCGCAGCGCGAAGATTTCGCCCGCCTGATCACCAGCGAAAGCGGGCTGGCCCTGCGGGAAACACGCTATGAAGTCGGAAGGACCCTGGAGGTGTTGCGATGCGCGGCGATGGAGGCGCTGCGGGACGACGGCCAGATTTTTTCGGCGGACATCTCGGCCCAGGGCAAAGCCCGAAAAATCTTTACGACACGGGAGCCGTTGCGATGCGCCGCCGCGATCACGCCCTTTAACCATCCGCTTAACCAGGTCGCACACAAGGTTGCGCCCGCCATCGCCGCGGGCACGCCCCTGGTGCTCAAACCATCGGAGAAAACTCCGCTCACGGCCTTCAAGTTTGCCGAACTGCTTTACGCGGCGGGATTGCCTGGCCCAATGCTCAGCGTCCTCGTCGGTCCGACGGGCGAAGTGGCTGAACCGCTGGTGTGCCACCCCGCGGTGGATTTGGTCGCGTTCACCGGCAGCGTGGCGGTGGGCAAAAAGATCGCGTCGGTGGCCGGATATAAGAAGCTGGTCCTCGAATTGGGCGGCAATGACCCGCTGATCGTGCTCCACGACGCCGATCTGGATTTGGCCGTGACGCTCGCGGCCGAGGGCAGTTACCGCAATTCCGGCCAGCGTTGCACGGCGGTCAAACGCATCCTGGTCGAGGAAGCCATCGCGGCCGATTTTACCAGCCGCCTGGTTGAAAGAACGAGGGAATATCGCTGTGGCGATCCTTTGGATGAAAACACGAGGGTGGGCACGGTCATCGACGAGGCATCCGCCCTGCAGTTGGAAGCGGTGCTGCGCGAAGCGGTCGCCGGCGGCGCAAAAATACTCATCGGCGGCGGCCGGCGCGGCGCTTTTGTGGAACCGACGGTCATCGTTGACGTTCCGCGCGATTGCCGCATGGTCGTCTGTGAGAGTTTTGGGCCGCTGGCCCCGATTCTCAAAGTGCGCGACCTCGACGACGCGTTGGAAGTTGCCAATTCGACCGCCTACGGACTTAGTTCCGGTGTCGTCACAACGAATTTGCAAAGCGCGATCAAGGCGATCAAGGCGCTGCGTTGCGGGACGGTGAATGTGAACGAAATTCCCGGCTTTCGAACTGAGAACAGCCCGTTTGGCGGCATCAAGGACAGTGGCTTGGGCGTCAAGGAAGGGGTGATTGAGGCCATCAAGGCCTACAGTTACGTTAAAACGTTCAGCCTGCCGTGGTAATATGAGCCAGTTCGACACCGAAGGAGATTTGAACCTTTCGCAAAACCGGCGCCAATGGGCCGCGGAGAACATAGACGCGCCTACAAGACGCCTCCTGGAGGAGGACGCGCGATGCTTCTTGCATCAATCCCTTTCCACGCCCTGCTTGAATGTCATCAAATCGGCTTCAGGCTCCGGGTTCGAAGACACCGCTGGCCGCCGTTACCTGGACTTTCACGGCAACAACGTTCACACAGTTGGTTTCGGCCACCCGAAGGTGATCGCCGCCATCAAAGAGCAGTTGGACCAACTCACCTTTTGCACGCGCCGCTACACTTGCGAACCGGCGATTCGCTTTGCCGAAAAGCTCATCGAAATCGCTCCTCCAGGCCTTGACCGCGTCCTGCTGGCTCCCGGTGGAACGACCGCCATCAGCACGGCGCTCAAGCTGGCACGCGTGGCGACGGGCCGCTTCAAATTTGTTTCGATGTGGGATTCGTTTCACGGCGCGTCGCTGGATGCCATATCGGTTGGGGGCGAGGCCATCTTCCGGCGTGACATTGGGCCTTTGCTGCCGGGCTGCGAACACGTGCCGCCCGCCGACAATCGCCACTGCCCGTTCAAGTGTGGCGCGTCTTGTTCATTGGCTTGCGCCGATTACGTGGAGTATGTTTTGGAAAAGGAAGGCGATGTGGCCGCCATCATTGGCGAAACGATTCGATCCATTCCGTTCATTCCACCGCCGGAATATTGGAAGCGGATTCGCGCCGCTTGCGATAAACACGGCGCGCTTCTCATTCTGGATGAGATTCCCATGGGCCTCGGCCGCACCGGCCGCATGTTCGCCTGCCAGCACTACGAGGTGACGCCGGATATCCTCGTGCTGGGCAAAGGATTGGGCGGCGGTATTTTCCCGTTGGCGGCCGTGCTGTGCCGAGGCGCGATGAACAGCTCGCCCCACACCGCCATGGGACATTACACGCACGAGAAGAATCCAGTCGCTTGCGCCGCGGGTCTGGCCACGCTCCAAGTCATCGAAGAGGAAGGCTTGGTGGAGCATGCACGCGTTTTGGGCGAGTACACGATGGATCGTCTGCGCACGATGGCGCAACGTCATCCACTGATCGGGGATATCCGCGGCCTGGGCCTCATTCTCGGCGTCGAGTTGCTCAAAGACGGGTTCACCCTCACGCCGGCGGCGGATGAAGCGGAACGGGTCATGTACGCGGCGCTTCGCGGCGGCCTCAATTTCAAGGTCACGAAGGGGAATATTCTTACGCTGACCCCGGCCTTGACTTTGACCCAAGCAGAAATGGATCAAGCGCTGGCGATCCTGGAGCGAGCCATTGATTCAGTTGAAACGCGCGGAAAATGAAAGAAAGAGCGCAGGCCCCGCCCATGCAGGGCCTGCGTGCCATCATTTCCAAACAATGCCGGCATCGCCGGGCCGCGTATTTACTCAGTCCCCAAACGATAGAAGGTGCTGGGCTGGCCTGGAATGTTTGTGATAGTCGTCGTGCCAGCCCCCAGGGTCCCGGCCACTGTCACCCAATTGGTCGTCGAGAGGTTGGAGTTTTGCTGGAGAGCGACGTTTGCGGCGCCGGTCCACGTCAAAACCAGACTTTGGCCGCTCAGTTGGGCTGTTAGCGATCCAAGGTTTCCCGAAGATCTGGACGAAGTCGAATAGAACGCCCAATTATCAATGCCCCAGTACCAACTGCCGGTGCCCACTTGGAACATGCGGAACTGGACGGAGGGTTGATTGTCGGCGCCCGGCACGGCAAAGGCCTCGAAGCGCTTGCTTTCGAAGGCGTCATCATTGACTCGTCCCTCGATGAAAGGAGCCAGGGCTTGAGTGATCGGCGCGCCGACGAAGGCGCCAATCGTACCGCCGATAAGTTTGCCCAGCGAATTGGTATAATGGGGAGTGATGCCGAAGGACATGGTTGCAGCCACGTCAACATCTCCGTTGGCGTCGTGGACAATCATGGACGGGCCTTGGGTATCCGATTCTCCCATGAGCAGATAAAGCAGAGGTTGCCAATGCACACCGTCAAAGGTGTATTCCATGCCGTCAATATTGTTCTGGTTCTGTATGTAGGAGCTGTCAAAGGCAACTACGATTCCTGACTTGCCAGTGAAGTTATATTTTTCGGTGTAAACATACTGGATCTGCTGGCCGTTGCGGTTATCCGATTCGCAATAAAGGAACTGCTCATTGAGCAGAGGATTGGTGGCCTCACTGAAGAAGAGTCCGTTGAGTTCCTGGTATAGGCCGACCAGCAAATGATTGGCCCAGTCACCCCATTGTCCGTCATTAGTGTTCAGCACCGTCCAGCCCAGGAAAGCATCCGAGTTGTAATCGGTGAAATTAGTGGTGGGAGTAGTCTCCTCGGGTGAGGTCCAATTGGTTTGGGTCCAGCCGGCCGGCAGTTGTCCATCGGCGAGTTCATTGAAGGTCTCGTAATAGAGGGCGCTATTTGTATCAAAGACGTAGTTGCGCAACTTGTCGAACTGCCAGGTGTTGCTATAGTTAGTTCCGCCGGCCGCATAGTTTATCAGTCCGGTGTGAACGGTGCGTTTCAACTGCAAGCCCGGCGGCGTGTAACTCGCCAGCGTGATACCTGAACCGTTGGTGATAGTCGCATTAACCGGGCTGCCGTCGATGCTCACAGCAACCGACGAAGGAGTGACTGCGGCGCTGGAGCCATCATGGATTTTAATTTGCACCGTAGGCCGTCCCCAGTCGTCGCCGATGTAAGTTGAAAGGAATACGGTCGGCCCGACGTAGCTTACGTAGGGTCCGTACGACGCGGTGTTGCTCTGATAGGCTGGCACATATCCCGGGGTGGTTGTGTCGTTGACCAATATCTTTTGCCCTGAAGGGGTGACCGAGTAAAACTGCAGCCCTGCGCTGCCCTCATTGTCTGGCAGGGTTCCCGTTCGAAACCAAACGATTCTGGTGGCGTAGTAGCCGGTTTGGGCCACGGCAAAACCAAAGAGTGTGTCCTCGGGAATGTCACGGCTGTCATACAGGCCGACTTGGGTCGAAAACGCGTCATAAGCGTTTGTGCCGATGGTGATGCGGAAGCCGTCAGAGGCATTCATGCCGAATTGATGGAAGCCGGCCGTCAAATAAAGGTAGCTCACAATTTCGACGGCCAGATTGGCATCGTCAGTGCCGGTTAAACCTGGGATGGTTTGCTCCGAATAATTGGTAAAGATATCGCCTTGAGTGCCGGAGAAGCAAAAGTCCACGACACTGCTGACCGGATACGCGCCATCGGGCAGGGGGCCTGGGGTTGCCGTTTCCACCTGGTTCGAACCGGTCATCGGATCGATCAACAGGCCGGCCAATTGCGCTTCGGCGCGATCGACGCAGGCGGCCAAATAGCCGTAACCGACGCCGTCCGCGGTCTCAATGGCTTGGTCGGAAATCTGGCTCACCCGCATTTGAAAGCCGGAATTGGCAGCGTTGGTGCTCACCGCGCCGACGGGTTGAGCGGCTACCGCCGGGAGGTCCGCGTAATTCAACACGGTAAAATTCCAGTTAGTCGTGATGTCATCGGGCGGAGTGTTGTTGTCGCTGAAACTCAGCGTCACGGAATGGGTCGAATTGGCGGCCAGCAGGTTGCTCACCACAAAATCGACTTGCGTGACACCGTTGGTTTTGCTGACAGTAGCTGCGACGAGGTTGCTATCCAGCGTGAGCGTCACGGTGGAGGGAGTAGCCGCGTAATCCGCGTCTGTAATGGTGGCAGCGAGAAGGGGATTACCGGAAGCGCCGACGAAGCCGGGGGTTGGAATCAGACCGCCGATAGAGGGGGGCAGTTTTGTCACTACTTGGAGAACGTTGGAACCTAGCAGGCCCCCTTGATAAATCGCTTTCACTTCCGAAGCGCTGAGGACGCGGCCCCAAGCAGCCATGTCGTCCATGAGCAAATTGGTCACCTCGCCGCCACCGCCGTCGTTGTAGGAGCCAGTGCCGTCCTGGCCGATGTTGACCGCCAAGGGGATGCTTATTGTGTCAATATCGCCCGTGACATTGGCCAGCGAATCGGAGGAGGCGGTAGGCCAATTGGTTCCGTCCTTATAGATGGTGACCAGTTCAGCGGCGCCGCGGTCAAAAGTCACGCAGACATGGTGCCAACCTGAGTCTTCGACGTCCGGTGCGTCCTCCGTGCTTTGCTTGTCTCCACTCCCGTCCGTCACATTGATGCGCATGCCGTCGGGTTCGGTGAAAATTCCCCAGCCCTGGTTGTCGCTGCTATTCCAGTTCTTGTTGGAAATAAAGGGGATATCGCCCGACTGATTGGTGAAACTGGTCCAGAAGGCAATGCTGAAGCTCTCGGTCGAGTCGAAGAGGAGGTTGGTCGGGTAGCCCAGGGTGACGTAGTCGAAAACTGTCCCGTCCAGGGATGTCGTGCAAGTAACCGCGCCCGCGCCAATGAATCCCTTGGCGATGGATGCACCCATATTGGTGCCGTTGTCCCCATTGCCGGAGTCGTCCAGGAAAACACCATCGGCATTGGTGGCGTCGAAAGTCAGGTGAAACAACAGGCCATTGGTGAGAGTGCTGCCTTGGCTGAGGCCGCAGCAGCCGAGAAAGGCCCCGACGAACAGGGCGAGAAACAAACGCGAATGCATCAGGAACTTTGATTTCATATTTTATTGCAATTAATTGGTCCGCGCAAACGTCCTATCTGCCATTGACTATTCGCAGTCGGGCAGCGGCGAACCATTACAGTTAATCAAGGACAGCGGATTCTTACAGGGTTCGCAAAGAATGTCAACGCTTTTCGACTCATTTTCACTCATTCCTCACGGTCCCGTCACAGCTTCGTAACATCCAGCAACTAAAGCGCATGGGAGGGGCAGGGGCGGAAAATTGGCGCTCTTTTGGCCAAACCGCGGCTCGATTTTGTGGCTTAAATATTTCCTGTTTGTCACCATTTTCTGCTTGCGTAGGTCAGCGCAGTACAGTTCACTGTAGGTCAGCACAGTACATACTGTAGGTCCGAGCAGTACAGTTTGCTGGCGCTTGTAGCTCATATTTGAAACGTGGCGACCTCGAAGTGCCACGTTTCGTCCTTGTAAAACATAAATAAAACAAAAATAAAACACGAACAAGACACGAACCATGAGAAATCGAATAATGATCCAAGCCAAGGCGCTGACTGTGGCGCTCGCCGCGCTTTCGTACGGCGCCGCGCTCGCGCAGGTGACCAATACCCTGCCGACGACTTACGTTTACCCATTGAGCGCCGCGAACACCAACCAACCCGGCCTCATTTGGAATGTTTCCCAAGTAGCTGCCGACCAACTCGGTACCCTCGCCTGGGCCGAGTCCCAGCTTGTCGGGCAGGAAGGCACCAATTTGGCTGATCCCACGGAGATCTACAGCAGCGCCGCCGGGGACGCGACTGTGCCAAGCAACCCCTTTCTGCCGATCACGTTCATCATCCCGGGTTCTATCAATTTCAGCATTTCAGCCGGTTCCGGCGCCCCTGACTGCAGCGACAACCGCACTGATCTTCCCTGTGAAGACGGCATGGTCGGCACGCCAGGAAACCCGCCCGATGCCAACGGCGGCACGGACAATATCGCGGCGGAAGCCCTGGCCTACCTCGATCTGCCTGAAGGCCCGGTGACCATGGGCGTCAGGAGCGATGACGGTTTCAAACTCCAAATCGGCGCCGCCAATCCAGGCGACCGGTATTCCTCCAACGCAGTGGTTGTCGAGCAGTTCAACGGCACGCGCGGGTATGCCGACAGCATCGTGACGTTTAACGTCGCCGAAGCGGGCCTATACGCGGCCCGGCTGCTCTACTTTCAGGGCGGCGGCGGCGCCAGCGTGGAGTGGTACACATTTCCTCCCGCCGGAAGCACCAACGCGTTCCTTGGCGAACTGAACACCGGCACGAACGCGGTGCTGGTCAACGACGTGGCCGACGGCGGCATCCCCGCTTACCGGTCCGTCGCCGTCCCCCCGCTGCCTCAAGGCTCCTACGTCTCCAGCCTGGTTCCGGCGCCGGGGGAGATTGGAACCGGGATCTTGCCGACAATCACCGCGACCATCGTCAATGGCCTGGCGCCCGTGACGAACATCACCTTGACGGTTGACGGAACCACCTTGACTCCCAGCATCGATACGACCACCAACGGCGCGACGATTTCATACACCTACACAAATCTGCTTCTCAGCGATTCCACTCATACGCTTGTGCTGACTTGGAACGACAGCGGAACCACGCTGGGCGTGACCTCGACCTTCTCCACCGAAGGCTACATTACGCTGGACTCCTCGCAGATAGTCACGCCGGACACCACAAAGCCCGGCTTCAAGTTTAACATTTTCGGCAATACCCTGGACTACCTGGTGAGCAGCCAGAACGGAATCCAAGCGGGCGAAAGCGACAATTTGGACAACATTGAATTGGGTCTGAACGGGCTCCTGACGAACGGGATTGGCGGATTCCTGTCCAACATGGTGACCCTCGCCAACAATGGCCCGGCCATGGCCCCCGCTCCGGCCTTGGGCGGCCCCAGCGCCCCGGCGGAGTTCATCATCACGAACACGATCAACCTCGACAGCGGCAACATGCCTGGGTTCCCCGCCCAAGACGCCGGCATTGACCCGAGCCATTCGGAAGTGCTGACCTATGTTTATCTTCCCGTGGGACTGACCACGTTTACCTTGAACCTCGATGGCTTTTATCGGGCTTTCATGGGATCTTGGGATTACACCGCTGGAGTTCAGGTCGGGACCATCAATGACGCTGCCGATGGCAACACGTCGTTTGGCGTCGTGGCGACCACGGCGGGCTACTATCCTCTGCGTCTTACCGTCTTCAACATTGACCTCAGCCCCCAGGAATCGCTCTACAGCATAAGCCCTGGCGGGAGCAATGTTCTCGTGAACGACACCGCCAACGGAGGTTTGCCCGCTTATTACGCGCTCTCGACCCCGGCCCCGCCGTACGTGCGCTACACCAGCCCTCGGCCGGTGCCTCGCCAAGTGGAGTATCCGAATAATCGCGTGTTGATTCGCTTGCAAGATCGCGACACTCAGGTGAGCGACAGCACGCCCGCCTTCAACCTCGACGGCAATAACGTAACCATCACCAACGAGCGGGTTGGCGACGTGCTCGCACTGACCTGGACGGCCACCACGCTGCAAACCCCGGCGGAAATTCACAGCGGGCTGCTGACCTACAAAGACACGTCCGGTAATTCCCTGTCCAATCAATGGTCGTTCTTAAACCTCAAGGCCGTTTGGCTTCCGACGGCGTCCGCCGGCTACTGGCTTCCGACCAACGCGGTGGCGATCGAGACCTTCGAGGAATACACGGACCCGACTGAGTTCACCAACGGCGCTCCAACGAGCGCGATGTTTATTGGCGCTCCGGCGGGCCAATGGTATATGTCTCCGCAGACGAATAACCCGTTGGTTGACATCGCTCCGGTCTGGACCAACACGCCTACGGGATCCACCAACTGGTTCGTCTGGAACTGGGACGCTGGCGGCGACGGCACCTGGAACGACACGGATCCGAACAGCGCCGCTTACGCGAACTTCTTGTGCGTCGATCTGAACACGTTCTCCGGCATCGAGGGCGATACCCTCAACACAGCCCCCTTCGAAATGATCAATGGAATGCCGCTGGTGCAGCTTGTGGCCAACCCGAGCGACAACATCTTCATAGCCGAGTCGGACAACCGTGACGGCGACACCATAACCAACGTTCCCGGGCAAAATCCTGGTCAAACTCAGTTTGCCATCAGCACACGCTTTGACCTCACCGGCGTGGCGAACCCGGTTATCGCCTGGGCCTCGATCCAAAAACAAAATCAGGATAACATCAATTCGATGGAATACTCGGTAGATGGAGGCATCACTTGGGCCCCGATCATCTACTACTTGGACGGCCACAAATACGAGGATGCAGGCGATCCGGCGGACATCCAAGTCAACATCGACAACACCGTGAACGTGAACAAAACCTTGTTCCACGACACCAATCCGGGCGAAATCCCGCTTTGGACCGATTCCACCGGCGACGTGAACAACACCTACGCCTCCTGCGTTGCCGCGCCGATAAGCCAAGCCTTGGCCCCGTTCTTCGCCCCGCGCGTCAACGACGACAAGTTCGACGGCAAACGCATCGAAGTGGTTCGCCTGCCTTTGGCCGCCAACAAGAGCGACGTTCGGCTGCGCGTGGGGCAAATCGGCTCCTGCAGTTGGTATTTTGGCCTCTCCCAAATCGCCTTCTTCGACGTGCCGCCCTCCGGAGCCATGGTTCCGACCGGCCTCCCGCCTGCGGCGGGGCCCACGCTCAACATCTCCGCCGCCAGCGGCAAAGTGACCCTCACTTGGACCGGCACGGGCACGCTACAGTCGGCTACGATCTTGACTGGCAAATCGAGCGATTGGTCCGCCGTAACCCCGGCCCCCACCGGGAACACCTACACGACGCCGATCGCCTCTGGAAACTTGTTCTTCCGCCTTATGAGCAACTAGCAATCGGAATTCGCTTCGCGAATCGCTCCCGCCGGAGCATTAAGCTCCGGCGGGATACGGAATGAAGGGACATCTTAGAGCGTGTCTGAGAATTCGTGCCGAGCGCCGCGTGAGGGCACGCGGCGCCCGGAAGGGCCAAGGAACAGTCAAAGGTGTCACCCACGGAAACCAAAAACGGCCAAAATGACGAGGGATACTTGTGGGAGTTGAATCAGCCGTCCCTTCGGGACTGGCGGGCTGCTGCGTTGGACCCGGCGTTGAATTGAATCGCCGGGCTATTCTCATGATGTCCCTTCGGGACAGAAGGATCGAACGATCGCTGAGGTTTTTGACATTGTAGGAGCCAGCCTAACTAACTAACGACCATGAGTGCGCAAACAACAATGCAAATTGGCAAAACCCACTTTTATGTCATCTACCCAGCCTGGAACAATGCCCTTAAATCTTCCAATACGGCTTGGAACTGGCATCGATCTGCTCGAACAATTGGCGCACACAGGCCGGAATCTCGTCCATCGCCTCGGCGATGCGCGCGCCCAACCGGCTGTCGTACTCGCCCAGCCGGAACTGCGAAAGCAAATCACTCAAGGCCTGCTTTTGGTCTGGCAACGTGCGCGCCGGCTCCAGCCGCGTCTCTAACTCCGCCTGCGGCAGCGTGATGGCCGGAAAGACCCGCATTATCGCCTTGGTCTCCAGCAGGTACCCTTCCAAGTCGGGAAAATCCACCGTGATGACCTGCTCGGGCGGCAATTGCAATTGTTCCACAATCGTCCTCTTGGTCAGGCTGGCCATCTCGCTGCCGTTGCCGAAAACGGCGAAGACCAGCGTATGCACGAAGTTGCTCAACGCTATGCGCGTGTTGGCAAAATAATGCAGCGTGCAGGCCCCCTCGGCGTCCAGAAATTGAACCTTGATGTGAAAGTTGAACTTCTTGGCCCAGGCCTCGAAAATCGGCACGTGATCGGCCTGCTCCACAAACACAATCGCGTCCGCCTCGAAGCTGAAGGATGGTTTGACCCCCAATTGCTCGATCACCTCCGGCGCCTGCTGCGGCGTGACCGTCACGGCCACGGTCGATCTGTCCACGTCTCGCTGCACGATGAACAAAGAGGAGAGCGGACAGGAAGCGGCAATGGCGGTGGAATGGGTGGCCACGTAAATCCGCTTGCCTTTGGCTTCCTCACGCAGGAAGTGGAAGAGCCCCAGTTGCGCTTTGGGATGAAGGTAGGTTTCCGGCTCCTCGATGCACACCCATGCTCCCGGTTTGGCCAGGATCACTTTGGCCACCACAGCCACCACCGACCGCGTGCCAAAACTCATTTGGCCTATCGAATAGACCAGATCTTCGTCGGCGTCGTCGATTAGTCCCAGCGTGGCCTCGTTTTGGATTGTTGGCGTGTAAAGCTTGCCCAGGTTGGGCACCAACTTGGATACCTCCGCCTCGATCTTGCGAAATTGCTTGGGCTTGTTGTTGTAGAGCCAATGCATCACGTCGGGCAGGTTGGACACGTCGGCCGTCAGCGTTTGCTCGCCCAGGATGGGCGAAGTGGTCGGCATTTTGCGCAGGGGATCGACCCATTCCAGGTTGGCGAATTGTTGATAGACCGCCTCGGCCAAAGCGTGCGAGACCGGGAACGCGCCGCTGCCTTCCGGCCGGCCCAAGCGCAAGCGGTATGGCGCGGCGGCCTCCGGCTTGGACTCCAGTTTGATCGGCTCCGCCGGCAGTTCGCCGCTGCAACGTTTGCACAGCGCCTCCATCTGGCCGCCGACCGCCTCCAGGCTGTTCGGCGTGCCGTGAACGGAAAAAATCACGAAAGGCCGGTCGCCGGCGACGTTAGGCGTAGCCAGTTCCTCGCGGAATCCATCCCGCGTGATGTCGATCTTCAGGATCAGGGCGGAGAGGAAGCCGGAGTTGCTCACATCAGGCGCGGCCAATTGCGGATTGCCGGCGTAGAGGACGTGTATGAAATCAATCCGTTTTCTGGGAGCCGGGATGAACTCGAAGAGGAACTCGATGGTCTCATCCTCGCGCTTGCGATAGACGACCTCGCTCAACTTCTGGCCGCGGGAGGCAACAGCCTGCTCGAAGCTGGTGGCGGCTTCGGAGAGGAACTTGAAGACGTCCAGGCAATTGGATTTGCCGGCGTTATTACGGCCCATCAACAGCGCGAGGTTGTTGAGATTATCCAACTCCAAGCGCTTGATGCTTTTATAATTACCGGCGACCACCCGCTTGAGACTGAGATCAGCAAGTTCCATCACGCGAGCATTTTACATAGTCCTTTCTCCTCAGAGTCTCAAGGCTATTCCAGGCTCGGACTAATCTTCATCCGTTTTTCTCATCGGCACCAAGTCGAATTGGCTGCGGTTGAATGAGTAGCCATAGAGAACCAACGCCAGAATGGAAGCTGCGGCCGTAAGCAATCCCGCCAGCGCCACGACCCACCATTTCGCCGCCATGAAAAAAGTGACGCCGGTCCCCAACATGACCAATATCAGGACAAAGCCGCGCCAGGCGAAACTGCTCTTTTGGGCGTCGTTGGTCCTGGGAGAAAACGCCGCGATCACCAACAAGGGCTGGACCATCAACGCCACGGCGCTCCATTTCAATGCGTTCTCAATCGCCACGAAATGAATTCCAGCCGACGCCGCGTAAAGAATCAGGAGACAGAACACCACGACAAAAGTGCTGGCGATGTTGATCTTCAAAACGACGCGCGCCAATTCCCAAAACTCAATGGGATAATTGGCGTAATACGGACTGCGCAAACCGCTCCCTGGCGGCAGATCGAAGCCGCGCGCGGTTCTGACGATGGCGGTCACACCCATCAACCCCCACAGCGGCAAAAACACCTCCGCTTTCGGAAGCCAGCCGTGTCGAAAGAGCCAAGGCACGGGCAATGCCAGCAAAAGAAACGGCGCCAGGCGTCTGAGATGAAAGGTCCAGCCCGGATTAGCGGCCAGCATGAACTCCGCAACGGTGCGGTCGCGGCCGTTGAGCAGACGTGAAAAGAGTCGTTCCAGCGAACCCGCGTTTTGCCAATCGAATCCGGCCAGGAATTGGCGGCGTTGAATCGCGGCCCGAGCCTCGTCCGGACTCTTTGCCAGGCGCTCGCCAAATTCCAGCAGTTCCGGGATGCGCCCATCGCTGGTGTGTCTCGGCTCGCTCAAAAGGAAGGCCCGGCGCACGCGCTGAAATGCAATGGGCGAAAGAGCGAGCACAACCGCGCACATCAGCCCCGGCAAGACACGATGAAGAACACCGCTCTCGTCGGAAACTCCCAAGCTCTGGAGAGTCCAGCCCAACGGCGGGACGCACCAGGCGAGGCCGTCCAGCCACGTGCATACATTTGACAGGTGCAACCCGGCGGAAAGAAGCACCAGGGCGGCCACTTGGAACGGCAACGCCAGCGGAGCAAAGTGATCGGGCCGCGCGAATGCAACCAGGCAAACAGCCATCGCCACGATAAAAACCCACTGCACCGCGCCAAACGCCAGCCCGCCCGTGATGGCGCGCCAACCGACCCCGGCATGGACCAGAAGCACGTAATAAGCGACCGCGAAATCAAAGAGCGGCCACCAACTGCCGCGCAGGAATCGCCTCCATTGCACGCGGAAAATGTCGCTTTCCGATATAGGCAGATAATCGAACACGATTAACCCGGGGTCATCATAAAGCCCCGTATAAAAATGACTCGCCTGATAAAACACCGTGCCCAATGTCCACAAGAGGATGACCGCCACCACGTATTCCACGGTGATGAGCTTGGAAATGACCGCCAGCATCACCAGAAATCCCATAAACAATAAACGATACACCCAGGGCGGAATGCCAGGCCTCCCTTTGGCCGCGGCGCGCGCCAGTCGATACTCCTCCCGCAATGATGCCGACGCGAATACTTCAGCCCGCACCCGCTGGCGCGCCGCCTCCTCTAAAGACCACCGCCGCAAGCTCACGAAACTTCCTCCTCGCGAAGTTGACTGAAAATGTCGTCCAACCCGCTCGTCGCCGCGTGCGGATCTTTGCGCAAATCTGCCGCGGACTGATAGGCCCGGATAGCTCCGCGATGGATGACGCAGATGCGGTCGGAAAAGCGTTCGGCCGCGTCAAGAATCTGAGTCGTGTAGAGGACCGTCTGTCCATGGGCTGCGGCCTCGTGTGCCCGGCGTTTGAAGGTATTGATGCCGTTGGGGTCCATGCCGGAGGCGAACGGTTCATCCAGCAGCCACAGCTTCGGATTCACCGCCAGCAACGCGGCCAGCGCCGCCTTGTAACGCTGCCCGCGCGACAGCGTGGCCAGCGGCACCTCGGCCAGCGGCAAGAGATCCAACTCGCGCAACAACTCCACCACGCGGTCTTCCACGCCGGGTTGGGCCAGTTCGTAGAGGCGGAGCACCATGCCGATGTGTTGCAAAGGCGTCCATTCCTCGAAGGTGGCGGGAAAATCCGGCAGAAACATAAATTGCCGGCGCAAATCCATCCGTCCGCGCAGGAACACTTCCCCGTCATAAACGATCCGTCCTTTATCCGGCACAGCCGTTCCGGCCAGGCAGCGGAGCAGAGTTGTTTTGCCCGCGCCATTCAGCCCCAGCAGCGCCACCACCTGCCCCGATTCAATCGTCAAGGAAACCTCGTCCAGCGCCCGGCGCGCTTTGAACTGTTTCACCACTCCTTGCAATTCGATTTTCATAAATTCGACAAAATTGAGCTTAACCTAAGCACATCGCTAATGATTAGCATGTCTTATTCTTAAGCCCGGCTCAAACCTCTTTCTGGTTTGACTGGGTTTGACTGGTTTGACTGGGTTTGACCGGCCTGCACATTCCCCTGGCTCTTTTTGGCCACCGGCAGGCCCATTTTCGGCCACGGCAGGTTTGATTCGGTTTGATTCGGTTCGATTCGGTTTGATTTGGTTTGACTGGGTTTGACCGGCCTGCATTCCCGTGGCTCTTTTTGGCCACCGGCAGGCCCCCCATTTTCGGCCACGGCAGGTTTGATTCGGTTTGATTTGGTCTGAACCGCCTTGATTGAGGCCTGCTCTGGTTTGACTGAGTTTGACCGGGATTGACTGACCGGGTCATTCGCTCCCATAATGCGTGAAAACCACGCAATTCGCCGCGCATACGCGGCTCCGATTAAAGCACGTGCTTTGATGAACATACTTCGGCAACTCAGATCCAATCCAAGTCCAATCGCCGGGAACCGGTCCTGCGGCATCCCGGGCGAGGCTGGATTCGCGACTGCAAATTTTCAAAGAACTGGCGCATAAGCGCCGCACACTTGGCACATTACCACGTTATGGATGGAATGCAAAACGCATGTTGGCACCCAAATCCTTAGGCTCCGAATTTCACGGCTTGGGGAGCACACGCGCCTCGCGTGTGGCGGTCGGCGCCCCCGCCGACCGCTTAGGCCTGCTTTCAACGCCGGGCCCAACCCAGCCGACCTCAAGTCACGAAGGGACGGCTGATGTCATGGCCCTTGGCATCGGGGATTGTCAGCAGTGGCCCCTTGGGGCTAAAGTGGCTGGCGTTCGCCCGGCATGAGAAAATGGCTCACACGATGCGCGGTCGCGGCAGCCTTGATTGGAACCGTGCTGCTGGCAGTCTTGCATCAACTCCAAACACCGCCCAATTCTGTGGGGCGAGCGTTGCCGCAGGGCAAAGTGAAACCGCAATTGGTCAGCGAAGAGGATACGGCTGTGCTCCTTGCACCTGACGGCTCGCTTTGGGCTTGGGGCGGAACAGGCGATGGTCTTCTGGGCGTTTTTCCGCAGCCAGAGATTTTGGAGGTTCCACGGCGAATCGGGTCAGACTCGGATTGGTCACAGGTAAGTGCCGCCTTGCAGCATACGGTTGCTCTGAAGTGCGACGGCAGTCTCTGGGCCTGGGGCACGAACCGATTTGGCGAGGCTGGCCAGGGAAATCTGACCAAGCGGAATTACGCGACACCAACGCGCATCGGCTCGGAAACCAACTGGACTCAGATTTGCTCTGGCTTTAACCACAACCTTGCGTTGAAAAATGACGGCTCTGCATGGGCGTGGGGCCTTAATACAGACGGTGTGCTGGGAACCGGTACGACAAATGATTCTCCTGCGCCCGCAATGGTTGGAACAAACCGGGATTGGCGGATGATCGCAGCAGAAGACTTCGCGAACTTTGCGCTCAAGAGCAATGGCACTCTTTGGGAGTGGGGATATTGCAGGAGTCGCAACAGCAACGATTTGGTGCCAAAGCCAATCGGGTATGACACGAATTGGGCGTTCATTTCGGCGAGCGGATACGCAATGGTTGCGCTCAAAAACGACGGAACCGTTTGGGTCGGAAGCGGAAACGCTTCCTCCGCCTCGGCTTGGAATTCCTCCTTCGTTATGAACATGACGCAGATTGGTCGCGATAAAGATTGGACGGAGGTCTGCACCGGGGATTGTTCATTCTTTGGCCGCAAGAAAGACGGCAGTTGGTGGGGCTGGGGAAACAATGATTGGCGACAACTTGGCGTCGGCACAAATGCGGAAGTCGCCGCACCGCAACGTGTACGCTTCAATTTCGAGGCTTGGGCTTTCGCGCCTGGAGTGGGTAACACCCTCGTGTTGGGCAAGGATGGCAAGTTGTGGACTTGGGGCTATCGTCTTGGAGTGAAACCCAGCGCGGCGCGGCAGAGATTCGAGGCGTTCGTTGCCCCGGCGGTGAAGCGCTTCCCGTCCCTTGGCTTCCTGGTCAAATCGGACATCGACTCTCCGCCGCACCTGCTGTGGGAGCTTCCGCCGGAAGTGCGCCGCTCGCTTGGAACCGGGCCAATTAGCCTTACGAATCATTTGACCTCCGGCCATCCAGCCGCTGCCTCCCATGAATAACCCTCAAGTCAGCCGTTACAATTATACGTAGCGACAGCAATGAGTTCGCTTTCCGGGTCGGGCGAACCAGCCAGCAACGGGCGGTTGTAGGCCGCGTGCCCTCACGCGGCTGAGGTCACATGCGATCGTAAATCTTGACAGGATGAACAGGATTTACAGGATAAAATCTTGTCGCTCACCGTTTCCGAATCCTGTTCATCCTGTTCATCCTGTCAAAAATGCTGCTAAGAAAACAAAACTTTGTGGGATAGTAGTACGGATTTCACGGCTTGGAAAGCCGCCCTTTCTTATCCGTGTCATCCGTGGTTGTATAACTTCGTTTACGGTTTGTAGAATAAATCACCTGGCATGAGAAAATGGCTCACACGATGTGGCGTGGCGGCAGTTTTGATTACTATCGTCCTGTTGGCGCTCACGCCCGAACGCCATCCGCCCGGTGTTTGGGTGGGCAAACCGTTGCCGCCGGGCAAGGTGAAGCCGCAGTTGGCCAATTCTTGGTCTTACCCACCACAACGCGTCCCTTTCCATTTCGATAGCTCCAGCCGTCAAACGCTTCCCATCCCTCGGCTTCCTGATCAAATCCGACATTGACTGTACTCCTCACCTCCTGTGGGAGCTTCCGCCGGAAGTGCGCCGCGCCCTTGGACCCGGGCCAAAAATCTCCACGAATAATTCAACCTCCGGCCATCCAGCCGATGCCACCCATCAATAAACCTGAATTCAGCAGTTGCGATTATAGGCAGCGACAGAATTGAGTTCGCCTGCCGGGTCAGGCGAACCAGCCTGCAACGGGCGGTTGTAGGCCGCGTGCCCTCACGCGGCGGGGGGCCATGCGCGATTAATTGATCGTAGTACAAGGCGCACATAGATAAGAATTTATAGATTGCTTGATCGAGCATTTTGTTCCAGCACCGGTTCAATGAACGCAGCAGTCGCCAACCTCTGAACCTGTTTTCTTTGTGGTGCAACATCCCGAATTCGCTCATTTCTGAGAAAACTTTTTCACCACGAAGGGCGCGAAGGACACGAAGTTTTGAAAAAGACCATATGGATGGTTCTTCTTCGTGCTCTTCGTGTCCTTCGTGGTGAGAATTGGCTTGCGGCTCGTCTGCGTTGTGCTCTTTGTCTTCTTTTGTGGCCACTGCAAATGCTTTTTGTAGGTTAAATCACCCGGCATGAGAAAATGGCTCACACGCTGCGCGGTGGCGGCAGGCTTGATTCTGTTGGTGCTGCTGCTCGCGGTGCATCAACTTAATGGGCCTGGAATTTGGAACGGCCATCCATTGCCGCCGGGCAAAGTGAAGCCACAGTTGGTTAATGATCGGTTGTGCGCGATCCTCCTGGCTCCGGACGGTTCGCTTTGGGCTTGGGGTGGAACGCCGCAATGGAACTTTCCCGTAAGCTCGCGCCCGCAAGATGTTACCTTCTCGGAGGTGCCGCGACGCATCGGGTCAGATTCGAATTGGAGGCAAGTGGCTTTTTGCCAGGACCTCACACTTGCTCTGAAGGACGACGGCAGTCTGTGGGCTTGGCACTTTAACCAACTGTACGGCGCTCCAACCCGGATCGGCACGGAAACTAACTGGAGCCAACTCTGCGCCGCCGATGGGAACAATTTGGCGTTGAAAAATGACGGTTCACTTTGGACCTGGCCATCGGATAGCTCGGCTCCGGCCATGGTCGGCACAGACCGGGATTGGCGGACGATCGCAGTGGTTGGCGCCGCCAGCCTCGCCCTCAAGAGCTATGGCACACTCTGGGGCTGGGGAAGGTTCGATGGCAGCAATTATCGGGTTCCCCGGCCAATCGCGGCAGGCACTAATTGGCTGGCCATCTCGGCCAACGGCTCCTTCATACTTGCCCTCAAAACCGATGGAACACTTTGGACGAGCGGCAGTAACGTTTCTCGTGTTCCTTCACTCCCGTTTACCGGTCTAAGCACAAACTTCATCCAACTCGGACCGGACAAGGATTGGGCCGAGATCTTTGCCGGGGAAGATTGCTCCTTCTTTGCGCTGAAGAAAGACGGCAGTTGGTGGGGTTGCGGGCAGAACCTCTTCGGGCAACTCGGCCTGGGCACAAATATCACGGCCGTGGCCTCACCGCAACGCCTGCCCTTCGAACTCAATCCTTGGGCCTTCGCGCCGGGAGTGCAAGCCACCCTTTGTTTGGGTAAGGATGGCAAGTTGTGGACTTGGGGCAAGCGCTTGGGCTTGGGCCAACCGAGCGCGAAGCGGCTGAGATTCGAGGCGTTCGTCGCCCCGGCGGTCAATCGCTTCCCGACCCTAGGCTTCCTGATCAAATCGGACATCGACTATGCGCCGCACCTGCTGTGGGAACTTCCGCCGGAAGTACGCCGCGCGCTTGGAACCGGGTCAAAAGACTCCACGAATATTTCGACCACCGCCCATCCAGCAGGTGCCTCCCATGAATAAATCGCCCGGCATTAAAAAATGGCGCACACGATGCGCAATTGCGGCGGCCTTGATTCTTATCGTGCTGCTGGTGTTCGAGCATCAACTCCATGCACCCGGCATTCGGATGGGCAAACCGTTGCCTCAAGGCAAAGTGCGGCCGCAATTAGTCAACGCTGGAGATATCGCTTTGCTTCTGGCTCCCGATGGGTCGCTCTGGGCTTGGGGCGGAACGCAATCCAAACTGGCTTGGAACGGAACGGGCTCAAGACTTATGGGCGTGTTCCCTCAGCCATCTATCTCGGAGGTTCCTCTCCGCGTCGGCGCAGACTCGGATTGGACCCAGGTAGCTTCAGGCGGCTCATATACGGTGGCGCTTAAAAGCGATGGCAGCCTTTGGGCCTGGGGTTGGAACGGCGAAGGAGAAGTTGGCCAGGCGAACCTCACCAATCACTACGGCGCTCCAACTCGTATCGGCAGGGAAACCAACTGGACCCAGATTTGCGCCGGCGTTGCTCACACGGTGGCCTTAAAAATTGACGGTTCGCTCTGGGCCTGGGGCTTCAATAACCGCGGCCAATTAGGAGACGGCACGACCAACAACATTTCCGTTCCGAGTATGATCGGCGTAGATCGGGATTGGCAAGCGATCGCGGCGCACGTTAACAACACCTTGGCCCTCAAGAGAAACGGCACCATCTGGCGCTGGGGGTCACAAAGCAACAGTGGCAATGAATTATTGACGCCAACACAAATGGAACCTGGCACGAATTGGCAGGCCATTTCAGCCTACGATTTTAACCTGCTGGCGCTCAAAACCGATGGAACGCTTTGGCTAAGCAGTATGCTCGTTGGTGCAGGGGTTTACATTAACGCCGCTTCGGCGTTCGCCTCCGGTCACACTGATAACTTCACCCAGGTCGGACGCGATCAGGATTGGATTGAAATTCATGCCGGTTGGATTTCGTTCTTTGCCCGCAAGAATGATGGCAGTTGGTGGGGCTGCGGCCTGAATTACGAGGGACAGCTTGGCTTGGGCACGCATGTTTTGTGTGCGCCCTCCCCCCGGCGCCTGCCATTCAGCTTCGAGCCTTGGGTCTTCGCGCCGGGACAAGGCACCACTCTGTTGTTGGGCCTTGATGGCAAATTGTGGACTTGGGGAAGGCGGCTGGGGCTAAGCGGACCGAGCGCGACGCGGCAGAAATTCGAGGCGTTCTTGGCCCCGGCGGTCAAGCGGTTCCCCGCATTTCGCTTCCTGATCAAATCGGACATTGACCAAACGCCGCACCTCCTATGGGAGCTTCCGCCGGAAGTGCGCCGTTCGCTCGGAACCGGGCCGAATGGCTCCACGAATGATCCGACCACCGCCCATCCAGCAGGTCCCTCCCATGAATAAATCGCCCGGCATGAAAAAATGGCTCACCCGATGCGCAATTGCGGCGATCTTGATTCTTATCGTGCTGCTGGTGTTCGAGCATCAACTCCATGCTCCAGGTTTTTCGGTCGGCAGACCGTTGCCGCCGGGCAAAGTGCGACCGCAATTGGTCACCGACTGGGAGACGGCTGTCCTTCTGGCCCCCGACGGATCACTCTGGGCTTGGGGCGGGACAGAATTTCACCTTACGAACGTATTCCCGCATCCCGTCACCTCGCAGGTTCCACTTCGCATCGGCTCGGACTCGGATTGGTCGCAAGTAGCTGGTGGCACGATGAATACATTGGCATTAAAGGATGATGGCAGCCTGTGGGCCTGGGGTAGGGAGGGCCTGGGACGATCTGGCCCGGCAAACCTCACCCATCACGACGGCACTCCAACCCGCATCGGCACGGAAACGAACTGGGCTCTAATCTGCTCCGGATTTGCTCACTATCTGGCGTTAAAAAATGACGGCTCGCTCTGGGCTTGTGGGGACAATGGCCAAGGCCAACTAGGCGACGGCTCGACCAGAATTATGTCGGTTCTGACAATGATCGGCACAGCCCGGGATTGGCGGGCGATCGCAGCGGGCAGCTTCGACAGCTTCGCGCTAAAAAGCAACGGCACTCTCTGGGGCTGGGGGAAAGGCCACATCAGCAATGATTTAACCCCCAGGCAGATTGACTCCGGCACGAATTGGCTGTCCATTTCGGCATGCCTTAACACGCTCATGGCGCGCAAAACCGATGGAACTCTTTGGCTAAAAAGCCCAAACGCGATGGTTATTGCTTCGGCTTTCGTTCACGGTCCCACTGAAGACTTGACACAGATTGGAAAGGATAGAGATTGGACTCAAGTCTATGCCGGGTTTAATTCGTTCTTCGCCCGCAAGAAAGACGGCAGTTGGTGGGTCTGCGGCTTGAATTACGAGGGACAGATTGGTCTCGGCCCAAATATCACCGCAGTGCCATCACCGCAACGCTTCCCCTTCGACTTCGATCCTTGGGCCTTCGCACCCGGCGGTCAAACCACCATTTTGCTGGGCATAGATGGCAAGTTGTGGACTTGGGGCAAGCGCTTGGGGGCGGGCCAACCGAGCGCGGCGCGGCTGAAAATCCAGGCCTTCCTGGCCGCGATGGTGAAACGCTTCCCGTCCCTTGGCTTCCTGATCAAATCGGACATCGACCAAACACCGCATCTCCTATGGGAGCTTCCCCCGGAAGTGCGCCGCGCGCTTGGAACCGGGCCAAAAAGCGCTACAAATAATTCGACTTTAGGGCAACCAACCGATGCCTCGCATGAATAAATCGCCCGGCATGAAAGAATGGCTCACACGATGCGCGGCGGCGGCAGCCTTGATCGGTATCGTGCTGCTGGCGGCGACGCATCCACGCCATCCGCCGGGGATTTGGATGGGCCAACCGTTGCCTTCGGGCAAAGTGAAGCCGCAACTCGTCAGCGCCTGGTTGTATGAGACGCTCCTGGCTCCCGACGGGTCGCTTTGGGCTTGGGGCGGGTCGGAGCAATCCCCCTTACCCTCAAACTGGTTCCCGCAAGATGCGATGTTGCAGATTCCACACCGCATCGGGTCGGATTCGAATTGGACGCAGGTGGCGTGTTGCCAGGATTACCAAGTCGCTTTGAAAAACGACGGCAGTCTGTGGACTTGGGTTTTTAACCAATCTGGACCCACTCCAACCCGGATCGGTACAGATGCCAATTGGAGCCAAATCTGCGCCGGCGGTGGGCACAATCTAACGTTGAAAAACGACGGTTCATTGTGGACCTGGGACTCGAACGAGCGCGTCACACTAAACGACGGGACGACCACCAACAGGCCCGTTCCAACCATGGTCGGCACAGACCGGGATTGGCGGTCGATCGCCGCAGGTCTTCGGAACAGCTTCGCGCTCAAAAACAACGGCACCCTTTGGGAATGGGGAACACAAGGCGCCGCCAGCAACGATTTGACGCCAAGGCAAATCTCACCTGATACGAATTGGCAGGCCATTTCGGCCGACCGTTTTTGCCTATTGGCGCTTAAAACCGATGGAACACTTTGGGCAACGAATAGCAGCGTGACTCGTATTGCTAAGGCCTTCGTTCCCAATCTCACTGGAAACTTCACCCAGATCGGACCGGACACGGATTGGACCGAAGTCTATGCCGGAATGAATTCGTTTTATGCCCGCAAGAAAGACGGCGCTTGGTGGGTCTGCGGGGTGAACCATTTCGGACAACTTGGCCTGGGCACAAATATTTTCGCAGTGCCCTCGCCGCAACGACTGCCTTTCGACTTCGATCCTTGGGCCTTCGCGCCGGCAGAAGGTACCGCCCTTATGTTGGGCAAAGATGGCAAGTTGTGGACTTGGGGTTTGCGCCAGGGCGGCCAACCGAGCGCGGCGCGGCAGAAATTCGAGGCGTTCTTGGCCCCGGCGGTCAAGCGGTTCCCCGCACTTCGCTTCCTGATCAAATCGGACATCGACCAAACACCGCACTTCCTGTGGGAGCTTCCAGCGGAAGTTCGCCGTTCGCTCGGAACCGGGCCAAATGGCGCCACGAATAATTTGACCGCGGGCCATTCTGCCAATACTCTTCATCCATAGATTTATGCATGTGTTCCGGCGCGGCGGACCCGGGAGCCGGCCATTCCATCTCTGCGCGATCTGCATGAAAAAACGCATCTTGTTTGTCGGCGAGGACCAGGCTCTTTGCCAGGAATTCCAGGCGCACTGCCCTGGGCCGGAGAGCGTTTGGACCGTCCAACACGTCCAAACCGAAGAAGAAGCGCTGGCCTTGTGCCAGCAGCAGACCATCGCCGTCGTCGTGGCCGACGTCAATCTCAATGGCAAAAGCGGCACCGATTTGCTCGACGCTTTCATGCGCCGCCAGCCCAAGGCCTTGCGCATCATCATTTCAGACCTGGCCGACGTGGCCAGCACAATGAAGTGCATCGGCCACGCCCATCACCACGTCTTGAAGCCGTGCAGCGCGCAGACTCTTCTCCAGGCCCTCGACCAGGCCTTCGCTCAGGAAGCCTGGCTGCCCAGCGAACCGGTGCAAGGCTTCATCGCCCAGATGCGCCAGGTCCCCAGCCCGATCAAGGCCTACCAGCAGATTGTCCAGGAAATGAAGTCGCCGACCTGCTCCCTGGAGAAAATCGGCAACCTGGTCGCGAAAGACCCGGCTGTCGCGGCCAAGGTCCTGCAACTGGCCAACTCGACCGTATTCGGACGGGAATTGAAAGTAGTCAACCCGGCCGAAGCCATCGGCTACATCGGCCTGGAAACCACCAAGGCGGTCGTCCTGCTGGCCCACACCTTCTCCTCGTTCGACAACCTCAAGCTGGCCCGTTTCTCCATCGAAGACCTTTGGCGGCACTCGGTGGCCGTCGGCCGCATGGCGCAGCGCGTGGTGGTGTTGGAAAAGGCCGGGGAGGACCTCGCCGAACAGGCCTTTGCCGCCGGGTTGCTGCACGACATTGGGAAGCTGCTCTTTGCGGCCAACCACTCGGGCCTTTTCGGCAAGGTCCTGCGGCTGGCGCGCGAACAACAGTGCAACTTGTGGGAAGCCGAGTCGCAAATTTTGCCCGGCGTCGGCCATGCCGAATTAGGCGCGACGGTTTTAGGGATTTGGGGATTGCCCAAGTCGATTACCGAGGCCGTGGCGTTGCATCATTGCCCGTGGCGGCAGCGCCACCACACTTTCAGCCCGGTCACGGCGGTCCATGTGGCCAACATTTTGGACCATGAAAACCATCTCGACCCCGCCATCATCATGCCCTCGCAGATCAATACTTCCTATCTCAAGGACATGGGTTTGGCCGGGCGCGAGGAGGACTGGCGTCAAGGCTGCGTGGGGATGGATCGGCAGTGATGAGGATGCACGCCCTCCGGCTCTCCTTGATCTTCTGGCTGCGACGATTCCCGAGGCTGCATCGCGTTACACGTCGCATCTCCCAGCGCATCCGCGACCTCGTCCTTGGCCTGCTGCGCCAAATGATCCCGGCCACCGTCCCTTGGGGACCGCCCAAAGGATTCTTTTCCGACTACGAGCTGCTCCGAAACGCAAAAGTGGATGGCAAAGTGTTGTTGGAATCGCAAGATGTTCCAACTGCCGCGGCGGACAGCCTCCGCGAAAAATCCGGCCTTAAACAAACTCATAATCAACCTTGGCCGATCTTCTGGACCCTCCATCCCCAAGGCCGCCTCATCGCCAAGTCGCTTGTTTTGCTTGACAAGCAAAAACGCCTATCGCGGGAAGGAGCGTTCGGCCCGGCTGCCAAAACGGATCCCGCCTATGGCAACATCTTCCTTCCGCCTCCCACTCGACTCCATGGCAATTGGACCAGTATCAAAAGCCAATGGGAGGAGGGGTTTTGCCACTGGTTTCTGGACGGATTGCCCCGTCTGGCCATATTACCCGAACTGCCGCTCAACACGCGCATCATCGTTCCGTCCCGGTTGGCGCCCTATCAACAACAAACTTTGCAGTGGCTCGGTCTGGCGGATCGCATCAGGCCGACCGAGGAAAAACATCTTCTCATCGAGCACTATTACTTTTGCTCGCTGACCTCGATGACAGGATGTTACAATCCCTTCGCCGTGCAATTCCTGCGGCGATCATTCCTGCCTCACGCTAAGCTGGAGTATGAACCGCCACCCCGATTTTATGTGCGGCGCGTTGGCAAATCCCGGCCTATAGACAACGAGCATGAGGTTCTTGATTTCTTTCGGAAAAGAGGCTGGGCGATCATCGACACCGAACAACTCCCACTGGGCATACAAATCCGCCTTTTTTCCCAGGCCGAAATGATCTGCGCCCCGCACGGCGCCGGGCTGACCAATCTTCTCTGGTCCCCGCCCGGCTGCAAGGTGCTCGAATTGTGCGCCAGCACTTACCTCAATGGAATATATGAAGGCCTCGCCGAATGCCTGGCCTTGCAGTATCGCTACTTGATTTTCGAAGGCGACAACACCTTTCGATCTCGCATCAATCTGGAAGAGTTGGAACGCGCCCTGGAATTCTAGTTATCGAAACGGTGTTCCTCCCTTGAAAAACCGCTTGCCCTTAATTCGGCTATTGGAGAACATCCGTTGGTTATGGTTTCTGGCTTGCTCGTCGGCTTTTATCGCGTGGTTCATGGCCGTTTGCATCTGCCGGGCGCCGGGTGGTTGCTCCGAAGGCTTGCCCCGATCGTCCCGCGTCTGCAAGCGTATCCGTTCCTCGTGCCGGAGGTGGGAGTAGCCTTGCTCGATTTTCGCGAAATCGAAGCCTTTGGCTTGGTCAATCTCGTGCTTGGCGATCTGCGGAACGATGCGAACTTGCATCGATGCCTGGAAATGGCGCTCCAACCAGGAGACGTGTTTTGGGACGTGGGAGCCAACGTCGGCGTGGTCTCGGGACACTTCGCTCATCCGCGCTTCCAACTTTCCAGCCTGCACGCCTTTGAACCCAACCCCATTCCATTGAAAACCCTCCAATCTTTGTTCTCGGCCAATGCGCGCTGCATCGTGCATCCGTTTGGTCTGGGGGACAAAGACCAGATGATCAACATGAACCTTTCCTCCGCTGGCAGCAGCTTGGGATCCATGTCGCGCGATTTCCAGGAGGGCAAACAAATTCGGGTCCAGGTTCGCCGCGGCGATGCCGTACGCCGCGAATTGGGTTTGCCGGCTCCCCACGTCATGAAAATTGACGTCGAGGGATTTGAACCCAGCGTGTTTGCCGGCTTGACGGAAACCATCGCCGAGCACCGTCCCATCCTTTTCTTCGAGCATCTCTTCTTGTCCGATCAGCAGATCAGGGAACTGATGCCGAAGGACTACGTCCTCTTTTTTATCCAGGACGACGGCTCGACCACAACCGATTTTTCCGAGCGGCGCAAAGGGCATGATGTCATTGTTATCCCGGCAGAGAAAGCGGCACGACTCAACTTGGCGCCAACCGTGCCAGCCCGGAACCGCGCCGCCGATGGAGCAGGGCGGCGGGTTCAGAAAACTTAATCCGAGGCGCATGCCAAAGGCGCGGCCTGCAAGACGGGTAGCCAGCAGGACGGTCGGAGCGCAGAAAGATGCAGAATACACTTGCGCTTCCACTTCCCATCCCCTAAGAAGTCGCTCGAAGTGCGGCGGTTAGCACGGATCGGCGACAGGCGCGCCAAGTTACCGCCATTGGGACAGCGGAAGGCGTGCCTTCCTCCGCAAAAGCCAATGGCGGCAGCTTCGTGAGGTCTGCTGTGCCTTCCTGCGCCACGCGCCGCCCTTCTTAATGTATTCATGCAGGAATTAGTCATCGAAGCAGGACGAACCGAACGTCACTATTGGCGCGATCTGTGGCGTTACCGGGAACTCTTTTACTTCCTCGCCTGGCGCGACATCCTGGTGCGCTACAAGCAGACCGTCCTTGGCATCGCATGGGCCGTCATTCGTCCCTTCCTGACCACGGTGGCCTTTACGGCGGTTTTCAAAGGTATCGCCAAACTTTCCGCGCCTGGCGGTCTGCCTTACCCGCTGTTCGTCATGGCGGCCGTGCTTCCCTGGCAATTCTTTTCCTCCAGTCTGAGCGAATCCAGCAATAGCCTCGTCACCAACGCTAACCTCATCTCCAAAATTTACTTTCCGCGCCTCATCGTTCCCGCCGGCGCCGTCATCACCAGCTTTGTGGATTTCCTCATCACCTTGGGACTGCTGGCCCTGTTCATGATCTGGTACAGATTTGTCCCGGACTGGCGCATTTTAACATTTCCGCTCTTCATCCTTTTGGCGTTTGGCGCTGCCTTTGGCGCCGGCCTTTGGCTCTGCGCTTTGAATGTGGAATATCGCGATTTTCGTTACATCATTCCATTTATCGTGCAGTTCGGCCTCTACTTCTCACCCGTCGGTTTTGCCAGCGCCGACGTTTCCGCCAAATGGCGCTTGCTCTACTCCCTGAACCCGATGGTCGGCGTCATCGACGGCTTCCGCTGGTCTCTGCTCCGCGGGAAATCATCCCTCGACTGGTCCACGACACTGCTGTCCATGACGGTGGTGATCCTTCTCATGGCCAGCGGCATCTGGTATTTTCGCAAGATGGAACGCACCTTTGCCGATGTCATATAATCGCAGAGGCCAGCCAGCAAGCGCCCCATGTCTGACGCCATCATCCAAGTCGAGAACCTCGGCAAACGCTACCGTATTGCCCATCAACAGCAGCAGCGGAGTTATATGGCCTTGCGCGACGTCATCGCCCACAAGCTGGCCGCGCCCTTTCGAGTGCTGAAAGGAAGAACTCCGCGTTCCGAGATAGCAGCTCCGAGTTCCGACCTCCGGCCTCCAAGCTCTCGCATGGAAGATTTTTGGGCGCTCAGAAATGTTTCCTTCGAAGTCAAGCAGGGCGAAGTGGTGGGGATTATCGGGCGCAACGGCGCGGGCAAGAGCACCCTGCTGAAAATCCTGAGCCGCATCACCGAACCGAGCGAGGGCCGGGTGCGTTTGCGAGCTCGCGTGGCCAGCCTGTTGGAAGTCGGGACTGGATTTCACCCCGAGTTGACCGCGCGCGAGAATATCTTCCTCAACGGCGCGATTCTTGGCATGCACCGGGCGGAGATTAGGAGGAAGTTCGATGAGATCGTGGCCTTTGCCGAGGTGGAAAAGTTTCTCGATACGCCCGTCAAACACTACAGCAGCGGCATGTATGTGCGGCTGGCCTTCGCCGTCGCCGCGCACCTGGAACCGGAGATCTTAATTGTGGACGAAGTATTGGCGGTGGGCGATGCCGCATTCCAAAAGAAAAGCCTTGGCAAAATGGGTCACGTGGCGCGAACCGAAGCGCGCACGGTGTTATTTGTCAGTCACAACATGACGGCTGTTCAGACTCTCTGTCACCGGGCCTTGATGCTGGCTGGAGGCGAATTGATTGCCGCTGGTCCGGTGGCTACTGTAGTGTCGCGCTATCTCCGGGAGGCTCAAGGTTCCAACGAAGAGAAGCATTGGACCGATCCCCAAACTGCCCCGGGAAATGAACTCATCCGGATTAAACGAGTTCGCATTTTGCCGGAGGGCGATTCCGAACTGCTGACCATGCACTCTCCTTTGCGCCTCGAAACCGAATACTGGGTGGTTAAAGACGGCGCGGCTACGCACCTTACTTATCATCTCATCAACGATCAGGGCATCATCGTCCTGACCACAGGTTGTCCGTCCGAAACGCGCACGCCTGGATGTTACAGAGCCATTTTTCAGATTCCCGGCAACCTGCTCAACAGCGGCGGGTATTTCCTTAAACTCTTGATTGTGCTAAATGAAAATCAGGTTGCCTACGAGAATGACGGCATCGCTTCCTTCACCGTCGTGGACGCGGCCGCGCGAAATCATGCCTGTTTGGGCCGGGAACCGGGCGTGGTTCAACCAGTGTTAACTTGGAAAACAATTAACATTCAGGCTTGAACTTTTGCCCCGATTTCTCTTTTAAAGACACAATGAATGATGGTGCCAAAGAATTACTGATCAGTCCTGACCAGAATCCCAAATGGAGAGTTCTTGTGTTTCCAGGAGCAACCGAAATTGCCATGGAGCTGCGCCAATCTCTGGCCTGGTGCAAGGACATTCTCCTTTTCTCCGCTGGCAGCGATGTTTCAAATCATGCGCCATTTGCCTTCGCTCGTCATTTCATAATTCCAGCCGTCAGCCAACCCACATGGCTGGATGAACTATCTGCCTTGGTGGAGGCAAACCAAATCACTCACATCTTTCCGGCTCACGATGATGCTCTGCTGGCCTTGTCGGAAAACGCCACGAGGCTAAAAGCAAAAGTTATCACATCGCCATTGGAAACTTGCCGGCTCACTCGATCAAAAAGAGAAACCATTCGGCGGCTGTCAGCCATAGTTCCAACACCAGAATTATTTGACTCGCCGGAAGCGGTCAAAATCTGGCCAGTATTCTTGAAACCGGATCGTGGACAAGGTTCGCAGCGAACCGCCTTAGCACAAAACGCCTCTGAACTCGCAGCCTTGCTGGCGCAGGATTCTGACCGCATCATACTTGAATACCTCGAAGGGCCGGAATTCACCGTGGACTGTTTTTCTGACCGTCAGACCGGCCTGCAATATGCCTGTGGGCGGCGAAGGCGGCGAATTCGCTCGGGGATTGCCATGGCTTCGGCACTGGTTGAGGATAACCGGTTCCGGGAATATGCAGAAGCAATTTCCAAGTTGGTTGAACTTCATGGGGCATGGTTTTTCCAGGTCAAAGCCGACCAGCATGGCGTGTGGAAGGTCATGGAAGTCGCTCCGCGCATCGGAGGCACATCCGCTTTAAGCCGCGTGCATGGTGTAAACCTGCCCCTGTTGAGTTTGTATGAATCGGAGCGCCTGCCAGTGCGAATCTTGCCTGGTTGTTTTCGTGTGGAAATCGATCGCACCTTGGCTAACCGCTATCGGCACAACATCCGCTACCAGACATTGTATGTGGATTTCGACGATACGTTAGTCATCCGTGGAAGGTTGAATATTGATCTTGTTAAATTACTTTACCAAGGAATAAATCGCGGCGTTCGGTTGGTGCTTTTGACAAGGCATGATGGCGATTTGAAATCCCAATTGCACCGCTGGCGCCTGAATAGTCTTTTTGATGAAATTATACATTTGGCCCCAACAGAATCAAAAGCTGACTTTATTACAGAGAAAAACGCCGTGTTCATAGACGACAGCTTTGCCGAACGGCAGGCTCTTCAGGAAAAGACTGGCATTGTCACACTTGATCCATCCATGGTTGAGTTGTTGCTCGACGATTGCGTATGACTCCCAAACAACAATGCCTTAATTTGCCGGTCGCGGCGAATAAACATGGCGTTCGCGTCGCGTACGGAGCGGGAGGGGCTTTGGCCGGGCTAATGGCGCAAGAGAATGAGGTGTTCGATTGGATCGTTGACGACACTCCTGGATACGCCGGCCAAATGTTCGCCGGCCGCCAAATCCGGTCATCCAGAGAGTTATCGGTCCTTTCTGACGGTTCCGCCCGCATCGTGGTTTGCGCCCACACTTCTACCTCTTCGAAAGCGATAGCCCGGCGTTTGGAGGAGATGGGATTTCGCAAAGGCATAGATTTTTCGGACGGTTCCCTTCTGGCGGTTCAACACATGAGCCGGCGATTGTCTGTTCTCCTGCAAAGGCCATTTGAGGAGACGCTCTGGGAGCGCGTTAGACTTGCCGTTGAAGGAGTTAATCTCAGGAATTTATCAGGCGTGGCTGGAAGCTGGCTTTTCGTTGGGCTTGCGGAAACTGCCAACAGAGACGCCATTTCGGGCGCCGTTGCCGAGGCGGGCGTGTATCAAGGCGCCAACGCCATTGCATCTCTTCGATCTTCTCCCCCCCTGCGGGAGCGTCTCTACTTTTTGCTGGACAGTTTTGAGGGCCTTGGAAAATCTTCCAGCTTGGATCCAAATTCTCGCACGGGTGAATTCGCAGACGTTAATTTGAGTGCCTTGCATGAAGCGATTGCTTCCTACACCAACGCTTTTGTTTGCAAGGGATACTTTGAAGAAACACTGCCAAAGTTGTCAGACCAACGATTTGCCCTCGCCTATATTGATTGTGATTTGGCCGAGCCTGCCAGATACTGCATGGAATGGTTCTGGGACCGGCTTACGAATGGCGGCTTTTTATTGATCCATGATTATTGGTTCCCCGATTTTCAATTGCCAGCGGGTTCGCCTGAACCGTTTCGTGGAATTAAAACTGTTGCGGATCAGTTTCTAGCCGGCAAGCGCGCGCGTTTTGTCGTTCTTCCTGAAACAACCCATCTCGTCATTCGCAAGGAAGAAGGGTAGATAGGCGGAAACAGGCTTGAATGCGAACCGCAATTCAACAAGTTCGTTAAACGTTTATGCAACTAGCCATTCTTGGCGGAGCGCCCGCATTCTTACAACCTTTGCATGTTGGCCGCCCGAGTCTTGGCGACCGCGAGACGATGTTGCGGCGTGTCAATGAAATCTTTGATCGCCGCTGGTTCACCAATGACGGTCCCCTGGTCAAGGAATTTGAAGCTGGAATCGAAGAGCTTGTCGGCGTGAAACACTGCGTCGCCATGTGCAATGCCACGATTGCCCTGGAGATTGCCATCCGCGCCCTCGAACTGCGGGGTGAAGTGATCGTGCCGGCCTACACCTTCATCGCCACGGCGCATGCACTGCATTGGCAGGAGATCACGCCCGTGTTTGCCGACATGGATCCCGCAACATACAATGTCGCCCCGGAATCCATGGAGCGGCTCATCACACCGCGCACGACCGGTATCATCGGCGTCCATGTGTGGGGTCGGCTATGCGATACGGAAGCCATCGAGTCCATCGCGCAAAAGCATCGACTCAAGGTGATGTATGATGCGGCCCACGCCTTTGGCTGCTCGCAGCGCGGACGAATGGCCGGCAGTTTTGGGTCCTGCGAAGTGTTCAGTTTTCATGCCACTAAATTTATCAACAGTTTCGAAGGCGGCGCGGCGGTGACCAACCATGACGCGCTGGCGGCCAAAATGCGGCTCATGCGCAATTTTGGTTTTGCCGGATATGACAAGGTGCTTTATCCCGGAACAAACGGCAAGATGACTGAAATATGCGCGGCCATGGGATTGACATCGTTGGAAGCCATGGAAGCGATTGTGGCCTCGAATCGCAAAAACTACGAGGCTTATGCCGATGGTTTGCGCGGCTTGCCCGGAATCAGTTTGATCGTTTACCCCGCTCAGGAGCGAGTGAACTACCAGTATGTGGTCATCGAGGTGGATCCGGAAGCGTCACCCTTGAATCGCGATGAATTGGTGGCGGTTCTTCATGGGGAAAATGTTTTGGCGCGAAAATATTTTTGGCCCGGGTGTCATCGCATGGAGCCATATCGGTCATTGCAACCAAACGCATTTCTGCTGCTACCTCAGACGGATAAAGTGGCGGCACGCGTTATTGTTTTGCCAACAGGGCAATCGTTAAGTCCAGAAAACGCCCAAGTCGTGTGCATGCTCATCAAAACCGCCTTGAAAAAGGCGCCACAAGTTCGTTCTGCTCTGCATGCGCTCTATTGCCATAATAGCTAAGAATCCGCGCCGTCCGATTCGAAAGATTTCATGAGAATTCCGGTAAAAAAAATCGTTGCGCGCGCCTATCGCATCATAACGTTTCCTGCCCGTTGCGTGACGGCAAAAATCGTCCAAGCGCCGGGTTTATGGCAGTTCCTGAGGTTGGCCGATCGGAGGGTTATCATGTTTCTTGTTCCTGGCCGTGAAATTATCGGCGGCGGTCCCCTGTCGATTTTCAATCTTTATCGTTTTTCGCAAGAGATGGCTGCCGTTCACCACGCCAAAGTTGTTATGTGCTCCTATCCCGGGGAGGGAGCAGATTCTTGCCGTTACCCGAACATTGCGAACGACGTAACCATTTACCCGTTTCGGATGATTTTGGCGATGTGTCGCCGAGTAGAACAAATGCAGCTTCATGTGCCGGAATATGCGGCGCAGGCGATAGTGGAGAGAATAGGCTTTGAGCGATTGGCCCGCTTGCGTTCAACCCATGGCTTGCGGTTAAATATCCTAAATCAGAACATCTTATTGATGCCTCCAGACGCCTTTCTGCAACGCTTGCGACTCAAAGTCCCGGAACACCTGACATGCACCACCGCGCATCCTAGTTATAGCACGGTGGAATTCAGGCGCAGGTGGGGAATGCCTGTGCATCATCTGCCGGCTTGGACCTACCCCGACGCGGCGCCTGCCTCCGGCTACGAGACCAAGCGCGACCTGATGATTGTCTCACCCGATGTTTCACCGCATCGCGAAGCAGTTTTGAATAAAATCGCCACAGAACTGCCCCGCCTTGAAATAAAGGTGATTGAGGATATGCGCTTTGAAGACTATCTTAAGCTGGCACGTGCGGCAAAGTGGTCGCTTACTTTTGGTGAAGGGATGGATGACTATTTCATGTCTGTCCTCTTTCGCGGGGGAGTCGGTTTCGCCGTGTATAACACGGAGTTTTTTACGCCGGAGTTTAAAGGTCGGCGCACAGTTTATCCTGATTGGGAGACACTTGCCACCAGGATTACTGCTGACATCAAAGCACTCGATAGCAAGCAGGCCATGGAATCATACAACGCTGAAGTGCGTCCGCTTTTGGCCGGAATTTGGTCGCGCGACAAAACACTAGCCGCGCTGGAAGCATTTTACCGCGGCCAATTCACGCTGCCTTGAGGTTTGGTTCGGGGCTTATAATGATTGGACAAGGGATTCGGAGCTTGCGCCCCGCGTCGAAACGAAGCTAATGTGGCGGGACGCTGAGTTGCTTGAAAAGACGGACGGTGTGCCAGATGAGTTTGCTTGCGGATCAAATCACGATCGCGATTACGGTTTATAGCCGGCGCCAATTTATCAAGCAGGCCATCGCCAGCGCGCTCAACCAATCCATGCCCGCCCGCGTGATCGTCGTGGAAGACTGCGGGCCGGATCCGACGTTGGCATCATTTGTCAAAGATGAGTTTGGCTCCAGGATCGAGTATATCAGAAATTCCAGGCGGCGCGGTCTTTTTGGCAACTGGAACGCTTGTCTCGAACGTTGCCAGACCGAATGGATCACCATCCTGCACGATGACGACTTTCTGGCGCCGGAATTTGTCGAGGCCATGATCGAGTTGGAGACAGCATCGCCGGGCTGCGCCTTGTATCTTGGCCGGACCATCAATGTGAACGAACACGGCGAACCCACGCCGGAACAAGATGGCCGGACGGTGTCGGGGCGCTGGATGCAAAGAGATTTAATGGATATTCTTTATGTTCCGTTTTGCTTTGCCGGGCATCTGTTCCGGGTATCGGACGCAAGGGCTGTGGGCGGATTCCGTGAAACATCATTTATGTGCGGCGATTGGGAGATGTGGGCCAAATTGATGGCCTTCGGCGGGGCGGCGCAAAGCAGCCGGGTGGTTGCTTTCAATCGAAGTCACCAGGGATGGGACAGAGGGAGCAACCAGGTGTCCCGGAGCGGCAGGCACCTGCCCACAACGTTTGCTCAGCACAAGAGAATCTTGGCGCTGCTGGCCGGGAGCAGAGCGTTAAAATTCGACCGGATAGAATGGCAGCGACGCTTACCCATGTCCACTCGGTTTCTGCTTCAAAACAGCCAGACACTTTCGCCCCGATTGCTGCGTTATCATGTCAGGCTGCTCTTGCTCTCCCGTCCCCCGCACTGGCGCTATGCGTTGTTTCAAAAGATGACCAGGGTCGGAGGAGTTGGCTTCGTTAAATTGGCGTCAAAGATGTGGCGCCGGATGCATTCATTTGCAGATTGAAAGGGCTTTTGGTTTTGGAGATGATCGCGCTTGTGCAAGACCCGATTGCGGGACAATTAAATGCCACGGAGAGAGAACTGCTGACGGCGGCCATCCGTTCCGCACCGCGCCAACCCAAAGCGGCGCTCGAAGTGGGCACTTGGCTCGGAGGCGGAAGCACCGCGCATATTCTCGAGGCTCTGCAGAGCAACGGGGCGGGTCATCTTTGGGGAATTGAGGCGGATCGGGCCATTTATGAGCAGATGATTCGGAATCTGGAGAAGGCTGTCCCGCTCGCGTTGCACCGGTTTACCCCGTTATTCGGTTTTTCGCAAAGGGTGATTCCGTCATGGCTGGCTCAACAAGGCTCAGGTTTTGAAATTGATTTCGCCTTTCTGGACGGGGGCAACAATCCCATGGAGCAAATCATTGAATTCCGCTTGCTCGATCCGCGTATGCCCATTGGGGCCGTTCTCATGGCGCATGACGCCAAGCTGCGCAAAGGCAAATGGCTGGTCCCCTATCTCGCATGCCTGGACCATTGGACATCGGAGGTCCACGACATCAGCGAGGAGGGGTTGTTGCGCGCTCGAAAAATCGCGGCCCATCCCTCGAAGAAGAGCCTGCACCGCGCCCGTCGGGCGCTGCTCAAGATGCGTTGCGCGCCAATCGAAGTGGCGGCCGCCATTACTCCGCGCTTAATCTGCCTTTTTGTGTTTAATCTTCTGCCGCGGCGCTTTTCCCGTTCGCTCTCGGATGGACGTAAATAAGGCGAGGATGACGTTTTTATTCTCCAACAGCTTCGTCATGACATCAAGCCCGGACCCGACCGCGTCACGCACCGCGGCGTAACTTCCGGGACAGGATCCTGTGCATATGCCGCCAAGCAAAGTCCAGCCCAGTTGGTGTTTTGTCCGTATTGACAAGGCGTGGCCGGGGTTTTATCCTCCGGCCCTTGCTTTGCTCTTGGTGGGGCAGGGCCCGAATCACATTGATGGCTAAGAAAGTCTTAATCACGGGCATCACGGGCCAGGATGGTTCGTATTTGGCGGAATGGCTTCTTGCCAAAGGTTACGAAGTCCACGGCCTGGTCCGCCGGGCCAGCACCTTTAACCGGGGGCGCCTGGAAGCGATTTACTCCGACCCGCACGTCCGCGACCGCGGGATCTTTCTCCACTATGGCGACCTCAGCGACGCCAGTGGGTTGAGCCGCCTCCTGCACCGGGTGCAACCGGACGAACTCTACAATCTGGCCGCCCAAAGCCATGTGCGCGTCAGCTTCGATGCTCCCGAATACACCACCGACATCACCGCCACCGGCGCGGTGCGGTTGCTGGAGGCCATCCGGGAGGCTGGCCTGAGGCCCCGTTTTTACCAGGCCTCCTCCAGCGAGATGTTCGGCCGGGCGCGGGAAATGCCGCAGAACGAGAAGACGCCTTTCTACCCGCGCAGCCCCTATGGTTGCTCGAAGGTTTACGCCTACTGGATCACTGTCAACTATCGCGAATCCTACGGCCTGCATGCCAGCAACGGCATCCTCTTCAACCACGAATCGCCACGCCGCGGCGAAACCTTCGTCACCCGCAAGATCACCCGCGCCGTCGCCCACATCGCGGCCGGCCTGCAGGACAAGCTCTATTTGGGCAATCTGGAGGCCCAGCGCGATTGGGGTTACGCCAAGGAGTATGTCCAAGCCATGTGGCTGATGCTCCAGCAAGACCAACCGGACGACTACGTCATCGCTACCAATGAAACGCATTCCGTTCGCGAGTTTCTGGATGTGGCCTTTGGTTGTGTGAAGCTAGACTGGAGGAAATACGTCGAGATCGATCCGCGCTACTACCGTCCGGCCGAGGTGGATGGGCTGATCGGCAATTACAGCAAGGCCAAACGCCAATTGGGCTGGGAGCCCAAAACCACGTTTCCAGAATTGGTCCGGTTGATGGTGGACGCGGACATTCAGCTTCTGAAGGATCATCGTGAGGGAAGAATTCTTGTGTCCACCTGAGTCCAGCCCAAAATGAAACCATTCGTTTTTTGCCTTCCGGTCTCCCATCTCTCATCACCACCGCCAGTCAAACGAAAAGTCCTGAGCAGGGGCCGATCCACCTTGGCCTAAGACTCCATTCGGCCCTCACTGTTTTATGACATCTCCCTCCTCCAAACCACGAGCCTTAATCTGCGGCGTGTCGGGACAGGACGGGGCCTACCTCGCCAAGTTTCTGCTGGAGCGCGGATACGACGTCATAGGAACATCGCGCGATGCCCGAATCTCCCCGTTCGACAACTTGAAGCGGTTGGGCATCTCCGAAGGGATTGCCTTGGAATCAATGGCGATCGATGATTTTCGCAGCGTGGTCGGTGTAATCCGGAAAGTCTCGCCACAGGAGATTTACAACCTGGCCGGCCAAACCTCGGTGGGCCTCTCCTTCCAGCAGCCCGTTGAGACCTTTGAAAGCATCAGCGTTGGCACACTGAATCTGCTGGAAGCGATCCGCTTCCTGGGAGACCCGATCCGCTTCTTCAACGCGGGTTCGGGTGAGTGCTTCGGAGATACTCAGCGTGAAAGTGCCACCGAGGAGCATCCCTTTCGGCCGCGAAGCCCCTACGCGGTGGCGAAAGCCGCCGCCTTTTGGCAGGTGGCCAACTACCGGGAAGATTACCATCTGTTTGCCTGTTCTGGGATTCTGTTCAATCACGAATCACCCTTGCGCCCGGCCAGGTTCGTAACTCGAAAAATTGTGGCGGCGGCCTGCCGCATCGCCGCTGGCAGCGGTGAGGTACTCCGCCTTGGCAACACCAATGTGCAGCGGGATTGGGGTTGGGCGCCGGAGTATGTCGAAGCCATGTGGCTGATGCTCCAGAAGAGCCAACCTTCGGATTTTATTATTGCGACCGGCCAGTGCCATACGTTGGAGGCGTTTGTGTCCGCGGCTTTCGACGCGGTCGGTTTAAACTGGAAGAACCACGTTGAGACGGATCCCTCTTTGACCAGGCCCACAGAAGTTAATTTTCAGCGCGGAAACCCCGCCAAAGCTTACCGCGAACTCGGATGGAAAGCTCGTCATGAAATGTTTTCCGTTGTCAAAATGATGGTAGGCGCGGAGCGGGAACTTCCAGCGCATTTATCTGGAGAGAGGCAATGAACTTGCCATCCGTGCGGACAAATGATCCGAAAATGAAGGTCTTGTTCTCCTGCAGTGTGCCGTTTTTTCTGGCGCACGGCGGTTCGCAGATTCTGGTGGAAGCGGTGATGCGCGAGTTGGGCGGCCTTGGCGTGGAAGTGGAGCCGGCACGATGGTGGGATGAGAATCAAAAGGGCGATGTCATCCACTATTTTAACCGCCCTCCCCCAACGAATGTCGATTTGGCCCGGCAAAAGGGATTCAAGGTCGTCATGACCGAACTCCTGGATCAGACCGCCTCGCGCGGCCGGGCGCAACTTCTGGCCCAGCGATCCTTCACCAAGCTGGCCCGCGCGCTTTTGCCGCCGGGCCTTTTGCTGCGGACCGGGTGGGAGGTTTACGGACAACTCGACGCCATGGTTTATGCGGTCGAGCATGAGTGGGAGGTGGCCCAGTACCTTTTCGGCGCCAGGCCGGACAGAGGATGTATCATTCCCCACGGGCTGGAGGAGGAAGCGCTGCGGCAATTAGCGCTGCCACAAAAGCAAGAGGACTACTTGGTTTCTGTGGCGACGATTCATCCGCGCAAGAACACCGTTGTGCTGGCGCAAGCTGCCCAGCGGGCGCGAACACCCGTGGTGTTTTTAGGCAAGCCTTACGCCGGGGACGACCCGTATTTTTTGGAGTTTAAAAAATGGGTGGACGGGAAGATCGTCCGCTACCCGGGATTTGTTTCCACCGAAGAGAAATGGCGTTATCTGCGCGGCGCGCGCGGATTTGCGCTGCTGAGCCAGTTTGAAAGCGGATGCATCGCCGTGTACGAGGCAGCCGCAGCCGGGTTGCCCCTGCTGCTCTCGGACTTGCCGTGGGCCTCCAAGGTTTATGCAAACGCGCGGGCCGTGAAGTTTATTCGCTTGCGCTCGGTAACGGACATCGCCGCAGACTTGGGATCCTTTTACGCCCTCGCCCATCGGCAGCCTGGAACAACCTTTCCGCTCTTGACATGGCGACAGGTGGCCGAAAAATACGCGAACGTTTATCAACGCATTCTGGGCCGACCATGAGAGTCGCCATCCTCGTTCCCGATAATCGGCAAGAGTTCCACCGGTATTCGGACCCCGAACCGTACTTTGGGCCGGCGCCGACTGCGCTGCTGAGCGGCTTGGCCATGATACCTGATTGTGAAATCCATATTGTCTGCTGCGTCCAGCGCCCACTCCGTTCTCCTTCAAAACTGGCCGGCAATATTTACTATCATTCCCTTCTGGTTCCAAAATGGGGTTGGATGCGGGGCGCTTACTTGGGCTGCCTCGGGGCCATTCGCCGGAAATTGCGCGAAATCACGCCTGACCTGGTGCATGGTCAAGGAACGGAACGTTACTGCGCTTTAGGAGCCGTTTATTCCGGGTTCCCAAATGTCGTGACCCTTCATGGGAACATGCGAAGGGTCGCCAAGGTCAACCAGGCACAGCCCTTTTCATTTTTGTGGTTGGCGGCGCGGATGGAACGCTGGATGCTCCCGAAAGCCGGAGGCGTCGTCTGTCTGAGCACTCATACCCAGCGGCAAGTTCAAGCGCTGGCCCGCACCACCTGGGTTCTGCCCAACGCAGTGGCCAGCAGTTTTTTTGATGTTCCCAGGCACGCAGTTGCCCCAAGCCAGATTCTCTGTGTCGCGAACATTCTTTACCATAAGAATCAAACCCAATTGATCCGGGCCTTGGATCCTCTGGCCAAAAAGACCGACTTTGAATTGATTTTCCTGGGCCGCGCGGCCACGACGGACTCCTACGCCCAGGAGTTTCTCCTCTTAGTGCGCGAACGGCCCTGGTGCCGTTTTCAAGGTTTCGCCAACCAGCCGGAGCTGCAAACGGCCCTTAGTCGCGCCGCCCTTCTCGTCTTGCCGTCTTTGGAAGAGAACTGTCCCATGGCAGTCCTGGAAGCGATGGCGGCGGGAGTGCCCGTGGCGGCGGCCAATCTGGGAGGAGTGCCCGATTTGATTGCTCATAATTCCGAGGGACTTCTGTTCGACCCGACCCAGCAGGAGAGTATCCGCGGCGCAATCGCGGAATTACTCGCAGATGACAAGAAGGCGGCGGGGTTGGCCGCGATAGCCAAGGCCAAGGCATGGCGGTGCTTTCATCCACAGAAGGTCGCCGAAAAGCACGTTGCGATCTACCACGAGGTCATCACGAAGAGCCAGGCCCCGCCGGTTGTTTGAGGCCCTTCCAGTGATCCGAAAGAGGCCGGTCGGCCACGACACGCAGGTTCTTCACGAGGCGCGGCAAACTGATTCGGATATGCCCCGCGGCGATCCGGTCTTTGGGCTGAGGAGGGGGACAGCAAAACAGATTCGTTTTAAGGTTGACTGAATTACGCCGCAGCATACAGCCTGCGATAGCAGTCATGAAATTCGGAATTTATGAGCTTTACAATCTTTTTCAGCCGGCTCTGAGAAGACGCCGTTTTAAACTTTTTTTGGATGCCTTCCAGCCCGTAGCGTCAACGCGAATCTTAGACGTGGGTGGATTCGTGAGGGATTGGAAGAACGCCGGGATACTTTCGTCCGTCACATGCCTCAATGTTGATGTCATCCATGCCGATCCTGCGTCCGACAAGCCAACAACGAGTCGGGTCGTTTTTGAGGTGGGTGATGGGCGGAACATGAAGTTTGCAGATCAGAGCTTTGATATCGTGTTTTCCAACAGTGTGATCGAACATGTCGGCACTTGGAAGGACCAGCAGCGTTTTGCGGCGGAGGTTCGCCGGGTGGGCCGGCAAGTTTTTGTGCAAACGCCAAATCGATGGTTCTTTATCGAACCCCACTTCGTGGCTGTTTTTGTTCATTATCTTCCCTGGGCGCTGGCCAAGCGCATTATTCCTTTTTGTTCATTTCGCGGTCTTTTTCGCAGTGGCGACAACGCAAATCTTAAGCAATTGGCCGCTGAGTTGGGTTTATTGTCGTTCCACCAGGTGAAGGAACTTTTTCCGGATTGCGAAATTCATCGTGAAAAACTGTTTGGTTTGACAAAGAGTTTCGTCGCGGTCAGACGCGATCCTGCCAAAGCTGGATAGCCCCCAAACCGCAGAATTTTAGCATGAAGGCGAGGCCGTGAGAGGATGTAAGAATTTCGTTGCTATGCCTGATGGTCCTGCTCTAGATTAAGTTCAGAGAACTGAAAGATGCTTAATATCCATCGCCTTCTGATTGCTTACGCCGTGGCCATACCGCTGGCTTTGATGCTGGGGTACTTGGTGGCGACGCCGGATCTGGCCAGCATCGCCGCGCTCGGTTTTGTTTTGTTCTGTCTGGCGCTGCCACTGGTCATCCGGTGGCATCATGCTCTGCTTATCGTGGTCTGGAATTCGGCGTTAATGCTGGGCTTTATGCCAGGCCAACCGCGTCTCTGGCTCGTCGTGGCGGCGATGGCCTTTGCCATGGCGGCGGTCAACCACGTAACCGGCTTGAAATCCTCCCTGCGCGCGCCGGAACTGACGAAGCCGCTCCTGTTTTTACTCGCGGTGGTCGTGGTGACCGCGCGGTATCGAGGCGGGTTGGGTTCGCGTGTTCTTGGCGGATCGGGCTATGGCGGCAGAGGTTACATTTATATCCTGGGGGCGATCATCGGATATTTTGCTTTGACGGCCCAACGGATTCCGATCGACAAGAGTGAGCGGATGGTTAAATGGTTCTTCCTTTCCGGCCTGACGTTTATCTTAAGCAATCTGCTCTACGTGCTTGGGCCGGCTTTTTACGTGCTGTATAATTTTATTTCGTCGGATTTTGTGGGCACCCAGGTCGCCGTTGACTACGGGCAAAACGTGGTTGAGCGCTTTGGCGGACTGGGGCCCGCCGCAACCGCGATTTTTTGCTTTGTTCTGGCGCGTTGGGGCATCCGGCGGATTTTCGAATGGGACAAACCGTGGCGATTGATGCTCTTGATCGTAGCCATCGGAGCTGCCCTTTTCAGCGGTTTTCGTTCGCAAGTCGGCCTCTTGGGCGCTTTTTTTGTAATGCAATTCATGGTGGAGGGCCTTTGGAAAACCGCCTTCCTGCCGCTTTTCTGCTTGCTGCTGGCGCTGTGTCTGACACCCATGCTGCTGTTCGCCAACAAGATGCCTCCGGCTGTGCAGCGAAGTCTGGCTGTCTTTCTGCCTATATTTCCTGTGGAAATCAATCCCGACGTGCGCGTGGAAGCGTTGAACTCCACTCAGTGGCGCCACGAAATGTGGTCAGAGGTGTACCCGGAGGTTCCCAGATACCTTCTCATCGGCAAAGGATACTCGATTGATCCGGTTGACCTTTATTTAACCGAGCAGGCGACTCAATCGGGCCTCCTCAACAATTACGAGCTCTCGATTGTTGCCGGTGACTATCATAATGGCCCCCTTTCGGTTCTGATCCCGTTTGGAATGTTTGGAGCGATTGCCGTTCTCTGGCTGCTGGGAGCGGGCGTAAAGGTGCTGTATTGGAACTACCGTTACGGCGATGCCCGATTGAGGCAGGTGAATATGACTCTGCTGTCGTTTTTCCTGACGCAATGCATTTTTTTCTTTTTTGTGTTCGGCGCAATCAGCTCGCAGCTTGTGATGTTTTTGGGAATTCTGGGCCTCAATGTCAGCCTTAATGGCGGGGTCTGCCGCCGGCCCGCAGTAGCCCGCCAAACGGCCCCTTCATCCCCGCTGGCCGTGCCCGTGCCGGCGGCTTGATGCTCCATGACGCAAGCGCCGTCATGAAGGAACCGGCCTGATGCCGCCATGCGCTTTTCCGTGGTCACACCGAGTTTCCGCCAATCGCAGTGGCTTAAGCTGTGCGTGGCCTCGGTTGCGGACCAAGGGGTGGAGGCCGAGCATATTGTGCAGGACGCCTGCTCGGATGACGGCACCTTGGATTGGCTCTTGACCGATCCACGCCTCAAGGCCTACTCAGAGAAGGACGCTGGAATGTACGACGCCGTCAATCGCGGCCTGAGGCGGGCTTCAGGTGAAATCCTCTCTTACTTGAATTGCGACGAGCAATACCTGCCGGGGGCTTTGCCGGCGGTGGGGGCCTATTTTGAGCGCCATCCGCAAGTGGAGATGCTCTTTGGCAACTGCGTGGTCGTGGGTCCAAAAGGGGAATTCATTTGTTACCGCAAGGTCCAGAAGCCCTCCAAGCATCACGTCATGGTATCCCATTTGCCAACCTTTACCTGCTCGACCTTTTTCCGCCGCTCTGTCCTGGACCAACACGGTCTGTTTTTTGACAGCCAATGGCGCGATCTTGGAGACGCCGAATGGGTTTTGCGCGCCTTGGATAAGGGCGTTCGCATTGGCATCCTGGGAGAATTCCTGTCCGTTTTTGCCGACACGGGCGCCAACATGAACCTTGCGCCCAATGCGCAGAAGGAAAAGAAACTGCTGGCACAGGCGGCGCCTGGATGGGCGCGGAAACTGGCGGTGGCGCTGGTGTGGCGGCATCGATTCAACCGTCTGATCCGCGGCGCCTACAGTCAAAAACCTTTTGACTACGCGATCTACACTTTGGCCGATTCGGATGAACGGGTGGTCCATCACGTGGAGCGCCCAACTTTTGTCTGGAAAGGACGGTTGGAGTCAACCTTCAAGATCTGACTTGCTGTCGCCCATGGTCTTCAATTCCCTGATCTTCTTGGTGTTTTTGGCGGTGGTGCTTACGCTTTATTACCCGCTGAATCACCGCAGCCAGAACCTGATGCTTCTGGCGGCCAGCTATTTCTTTTATGGTTGGTGGGATTACCGGTTTCTGAGCCTCCTGCTATTCACGTCGCTGTTCGACTACGTGTGCGCCCTCAAAATTGAGGCCGAAAACAGGCCTGCCCGACGCAAGCTATTTCTGGCCTCCAGCATTTTCGTCAACATGGGCGTTCTGGGAATATTCAAGTATTACAATTTCTTTGCCGCCACGCTGCGGTCCGCATTGGAGCCAATGGGTGTGCATCTGGATTTCCCGACGCTGCATTTGATTCTTCCGATCGGGCTTTCCTTCTACACCTTTCTCTCCATGAGCTACACCATTGATGTTTATCGGAAGGAGATTCCGGCCACCCGCAACGCTCTGGATTTCATGCTTTATGTGGCCTACTTCCCGCATTTGGTGGCGGGGCCTATTGTGCGAGCTTCCTATCTCCTTCCGCAGATCCAGCGCCCGCGAGTCATCAAGGCGCCGGAGGTTGAGAATGGAATCTGGCTCATTTTGATTGGCTATATAAAGAAGGTAGTCATCGCCGACCGCCTCGGCCAGTTTGTGGACTGGAGCTTCGCCCAACCCGCCGCCCCCTTTGATAATCTGAATGCGTGGGTCGTGATTTATGCCTTTGCCTTCCAGATTTACGGCGATTTCGCCGGCTATTCGGACATCGCCCGCGGACTGGCCAAGCTCATGGGGTTCGAGTTGGTGGTGAATTTTCGCGCGCCTTATTTGGTGTCCAATCCTGCGGCCTTCTGGCGCCACTGGCACATCAGCCTTTCGACCTGGCTGCGCGATTATCTCTATATTTCGCTGGGGGGCAACCGTCACGGAAGATGGAAGACTTACCGCAACCTCATGCTAACCATGTTGCTGGGAGGCTTGTGGCATGGTGCCGGGTTGGCCTTCGTGCTTTGGGGTCTTTACCAGGGTCTGCTTCTGGTGGTCCATCGCCTGTGGTCGGAATTCCGCGGATCGCCTGCGCACAGCGCTGACCCTCACCCCAGCGGATGGCTTGGCTGGTTCAAGATGTTCCTTTTGGTGGCGGTGTTTTTCCACATCACCTGTTTGGGCTGGCTCCTGTTCCGGGCCGGCGGCGTGCGGCACGGAGAGGGCGAGTGGGCCGTTGTCAGGTCTTATCTCCGTGCCATGTTTCGCTTTCAAGGAACCCATCTTTTGCTCAACTTCATTATCCCCGTGGCCATGCTTGGCGCCCTGGGGTTGTTCTTCCAGTGGAGGAACTGGAAGATGAATGAGTTTTCCCAATGGTCCAGTTCCAAGAAGGCCTTGGCCGTCACAACGGCGCTGGCACTCATCACCGTCATGGGTGTTTTTCAGGGCGCGCAATTCATTTACTTTCAATTCTGAATGGGGAGCCGAAAGCTAATCATCTTGATGGCCGGGGTTTCCGCCGCAGCCTTGGTGTTGTATGCCGTATTGGGCAGGACGCTGGCAGGCGCGTTGGATGTCCGTTTCGGGCACCGCGTTCTCCAGATGGCCGCCGGCAAAACCACCGACTCGCGAATGTTCATCCAGATGCGCTTGCGCGAAGCCGTGTTTCTTTTGACCGCGGCCGCTCTCATCGCCTTGGCCCAATTTCTGGCCGCTTGCTGGATTAACCGAAGGACTCCGCCTCGCTTGGTCTGGATTTTGAGCGCTCTCAGTGGGTTTGTCTGCCTCAATGCGTTCGCTCTCCTCGCCGCTCACACGGTGGTTTTCTGGTGTCTTCTGTTCACCGGCACTGGCACCACGCACAATTACACTCAATACCGGATTAAATGGGGCTTGACGCGGGAGATGCAGGCGCCCAAACAGGCCGTTCTCTTCGGCTCCAGCCAGACCCGCGCGGAAATCGACGAGGGCATCCTCAACGAACGCTTGGGAACCCGCTTATGGACCACCGAATTGCACTTTCCCGGCAACCAGGTTTACGATATGCTTTTGAACCTGGAGGACCTTCCACCCGTCAAAGTGGATTACGTCATCTGTTACTTGAGCGAGGGCAACTTCATCGTCGGTCCTCAAACGGAAAGCATCAAGTTTTTCCTGAATTTTCGCAATCTCCCGGAATTCTACAGTTTGGGTGGCGCTTTCACCCATCCAAATCGTTCATTTGCCTACGGTCTTCTGGGAAATGCCCTGCCTCTGTTCCGCCTCCGGGATCCTCTTCTCGACCGAATTCTGGGCTCCAGCATTATGAATTTGAGCCAGGAGGAGTGGAATCAGTCCCTGGTTCCGGATTTGGCCACCAGAGCCAGGACTGCCGTCGTGCCGTATTACTTTGGGCCAAACACGGTATTTCAAAAGAAAGCCTTTTGCGTTTTCGCGGCCAGATGCCGCGAACGGCACGCAGTCCTGATTGTCTGCTGTGGACAGTTGAATCCCATTCTTGGCCGGATGGTTGATCCATCCTTCCGAGCCGGTATGCTTGCATTCTTGCGCGGCCAGGCCGCCCAGGATACGAACATTGTTTTGCTGGAACAGGCGCAGATGCCTGCGCAAACAGAAAAGGACTACGACGATCTCACCCACGTCAACACGGCCACGCAGGCGCGATTCAGCGATTTTATCGTCGGCGTCCTGGAAAACCTCATGCAAACCAACCTGCCGGCAAAACATGGAGCCCACTAACGTTCGTCCCATGAAGCACGGCACCAAGCGAACGCTCGAAGGCATCGCTAAGCTTCTGGCGGAGAGGAATGAATCGGCTCTTGCGGCAGCATCATCGTCAAGCCGACCACCATGGAGCAGAACTGTCGCGGGCTGCCGGCGCTGGTGCGGCATTTTGGAACGAGCTCCAAAATTGAGATCCATTTCCAAACCTAAATTGGCAAAATCCCTAAGCCGTTCTGGGTAAAGGATATAAATGAATTGCAGGGCGTCCTCGATGAACTCAGAGAGTTGCGGCTCATGTTTCAGGTTTAGGCGGCCCGCGTTTTTCATCAAGCGTGGTTCGTTCTTTGTTATAGTCATAGAACGGCTCCCGGAAGAGATAAAGGAGGCGGTGGGCCAACCCGGCCATAGGGGACCGATAGCCCAGCCACGCCAGAAATGAGCTGTTGAAACAAAATAAACCGGGCAGATCCGTCCATTTGCGCTTGAGATAAAATGGGACGGTTTGGAACGCTTCCCAGTCTTGGTTGAGCGCAATTTCGGGAAACGAAGTCCACCAGCCTTGGCGGCGAAAGTATTGCAAGTAGCGGACGGTGCGTTCGTCAATTTGCATCAGCTTGCAGCAAATGCGGTCGGCGGCGACCATATCGTTGGAGACCAGCAGCCAGTTCAGATCCACGACATCGCCGCGCATGGGGCCGGTGCCGTTCAAGCCAAAGCGGCCATCAACGATGGAGTGGGCCTTGGGGAGCCGACGGTTGACTTCAAAGATGACTTCGGCAAAAAAGGGATGGAGTTTGAGCCGCACGGCAGGGTTCTGGATGCAGCCCCATTGGTTCTTGATGGACATGGAGACGCGGGTGTTCATGTGTATCTTAGGCACAGGCATGGTGATGAAAGCATCGATCTCGTGCAGGAGCAGTTTGGGCATGGGGATGGAGAGCTTTCGGTGGCCGACCTTGATTCTCAGGAGTTCAGGCTCGGTATAGCTAATGTTGACCAGGCGAGCGCCGGTTTGCGTGGCCAATTCGTTCATTCCCATTTGTTCAAAAACGGCATCCATGGAAAAGGGGTTGTAGCCGCCGCTTTCGGCCTCGCCGATGATGACCTTGTAACCGCGACTGATAAGGCATTCAGTGGTGGCTTTGATGCAGGCAAAGGAGGTCATGACCCCAGGACGGTAGGTGGGAAAAGTGAAATTGGGTTTGAGAAAGACAGTGGCCCCCGGGCGGACCGTTTCAAAAAATCCGACACCAGCCAGACCGGCTGCAACAGGTCCCGGATAACCATCGGCGAGTTTGCTCAGAAAAACCTTTGGTTTGGCGACCATGCGCAACAACTTAACAGTCCGGCGTCCGTCCGGTCAATAGCCTGCAGATAGTTCGCCAACCCATCTGAGCGGCAATGCATGCGATTGGCCATCTCATGCGCAAAATGAAAAACCACTTGCTTGGGCTGGCCAGCGTGGGCATTATCTTGCCATGGAGGCCACTGTTTGTAAGGCTTGGAAACTTTGGCCCGAATTCATTCCACGCATCAAGGCCATGGCTTGCGAAAGCTTGTTGCTGTCGAAATCGTAACTTGCCTTTGAATATGCCAATATCTGGAACCCTTCACAACCCCTTGATGAAGAACGGAAAGGAAGCAACTACGTCCCAAGCCAACCACGGATGGAGCTTTGCCCGCCTCCGGCGGATCACCACGGCGTCCCATCGCTACATGGCGGAAGTGGACGGCCTCCGGTTTATCGCCATCTTCAGTGTGATTCTGTTTCATGTTTATTATAACGTAGCGTTTGCTCATGAGGCCGTGCTGGCCGCCTCTCCATTCAGCTTCATGATTTGGCCGGTGACTCACGGCTTTCGCGGCGTCCAACTCTTCTTCGTGATTAGTGGGTTTATCCTGGGTCTGCCTTTTGCCGCTCATTACCTCACCCGCGGGCCGGCGGTCAAGGTCGGGCAATTTTACTTGCGCCGGCTGACGCGGCTGGAACCACCCTACATCCTGGCGTTGCTGCTGATTTATGGTGCCGCCGCCGTGATGCACAATGTCCACACGCGCGAGCCGGGTTTCTCCTCCGGGCTGCCGCTCCGCCTGGTCTATGCTTACCTTTTTGTGCGGGGCGTGCCTCCCACCTTGGACGGGGTGACGTGGACACTGGAAATCGAGGTGCAATTCTATCTGTTGGCGCCTTTGCTCGCCCAGGTCTTCAAACTGGCAACCATCCCTCGCCGCTTGACTCTCATCGCGGCGATCTGCGGTGCTCCGCTGCTGGCGTGGGTCGTGCCGCGGAGCGATGTGACACTACTGGGTTTCATTCATTTTTTCTTGGCCGGATTCCTGCTGGCCGACATCCACTGCACCGGCGCAGGCGCGGGACGATTGCCGGCGCGGTTCTTTGATCTGCTGGGGATCGGGTGCCTCCTGGTTACGCTTTTGGTCCCGGAAAGGCCCGTTTTAAAGCCGCTAGAGCCATGGTTGCTGTGCGGGATTTTTATCGGCGCTCTGCGCGGCAGCCGCTTCACGGCATTTCTACGGCGGCCCTCGATTTCGGTGCTCGGCGGCATGTGCTATTCGCTTTACTTGCTGCACAATCCGCTCCTCTCATTCATCACGCCCAAGGTCGTTGCCAGCGGCATGTCGCTGCCACAGGCTTTTCTGCGTCTGGCCGTGGCAGGGATGCCCATCGCGGTGGGCGCGGGGATGGCATATTACATCCTAATCGAAAGGCCGTGCATGAATCCAAAATGGCCGCAGCTTGCCTTTCAACATGTCTCGCGGATGATCGGTGCGGTGCCCAGAACAGTCGCTCCCCTGACAAAATCCGGCGGGAAATGAAACGGATGCGGATCAATTCCGGCTTTGGCTCAGCGCGGCTAAAATGCGATCCACCACGGCGTCCCAATTGTGGCGGCCAAGCAACTCATCGGCCCAAACTTGGAGTTGCGCCGGAGTGGTGGCCAGCGCCTGCCGCAGCGCTGCGGCGAAGCTCTGGTAATTGCCATTGTCGAACGGGCAACCGCAACCGCTCATGACCTCGCGTGTGGCGGGAATATCGGAATAAACAGGACATGCCCCCGCCAAAACAGCTTCTACGGGCGGGCGGCCAAAGCCTTCGTATTCGGAGGAAAAGACGACCACCCGCGCGCTGCCCATCAACTCGCGGAATTCTCCTTCCGGCAAGCGCGGATGCCGTTGGAATCCGGGCAGCGCCGGCAGTTCCAGACCCAGCGGAAGCGAACCGATCCAATGCACGGACTCGGTGGATGGGCCTTCCCGGCGCCAGCGCGAAAAGAACTCCACCGCCTGGCGCGGCAGCTTGTACGGAAACCGGCTGGCCAGCACCACAACATCGCGCCGTTCTGTGATGGGCGATGGAGGGCAGCGGTCGAAGCCTTCGCCGCAGCACACCAAGGGAGGGATGCGCCAGCCTTTTTCACGAGCCACACGCTGGACTTCGCGGCTGGTGAATTGGGTGGGGGTGAAAACCACGTCCGCCTGGCGCAGGGAGGCGCGCAGGGAGGCGCGAAAATAGGCCGCCTCAAGTTTGCCCACCTCGTCAGGATAATGGCGGTCGTAGTGGTCTTGCAACACATCGTGGATGAGGGGAGCAAGCCGCACCGGGCACCGCCGGACGAACGACGCGAAGCCTTTGGGCAGCAGCAGCCATTCATTGCCCGACCGCCGTGCGGCGGCGTAGGCGGCGAATTGATCCCACCAAATCCGGCCAAAGCTGCCGCGAACTGGGAGATCGTGAAACTCCGTCCGCGTGGTGGCGGGCAACTCGAGTTTTTTACGCAGAGAATTGTTGGCCAGCACCGTCAGCGGCGGCCCTTGCGGCCGCCTGGCAAGGACGCGGAGCAGATCGATGGAAACATTGAAGATGCCCACGGACTTGGCGCGCGCGAAGGATTGATCCGCCAGCGAATAAGTGATCGAATTCTTTCTGAGTGGCGATACCATAGGCCATTCACCGGGGGCCGGACGAACTCTTCATTTGTGGCATCGTATAATTCATGGAGTCTTGTTGTAAAGGGCAACGCGTTTTTTTACCACATCGCGGTTTTTGCCATTGACGGATGGCGGGTTTGAGGTATAGTGAGCATCGAATAAATTTGTATGGCTGAACTTGTTTCAGCGCGCAAGTCGGAGAGCCAGGTTCTGCCGACTTTTTTATTGCTTGAATTGGGAAAGACGAAGATATGAACGCGGATTTCTTAGCTGTCTTGGAATTCTGGGAGCGCGAGAAGGGCATCAGCCGTGATGTCTTGGTGCAGGCCGTCGAAGAGGCCCTGCTCTCGGCTGCCAAAAAAGCCGTCGGCCCCGCCCGCGAATTACGTTGCGCTATTGATACCAAGACCGGCGACATCAAGGCCTTCGCCAAGTTGGTCGTCTCGGAGAAAGTCCTCTCCAAACACGACCAGATTTCCGTTTTCGATGCCCGGCGCATCAAGGCCGACGCCCAATTGGGCGAGGAGCTGGAGGTGGAGGTGACCCCGGCCGGCTTTGGCCGCATCGCTTCCCAATACGCCAAGCAGGCCCTAATGCAGCACATCCGCCGGGCCGAGAAACAGCTCATTTTCACCGAGTTCAAAGACCGCGTGGGGGACATCATGAGCGGGGTGGTGCGGCGTTTCGAACGCTCGGACGTGACGGTGGACCTGGGCAAATACGAGGCCCTGCTGCCTCACCGCGAGCGCGTGCCGACAGAAGAATACCAGATCGGCGAGCGAATCCGCTGCTACGTTAAAGCGGTGGAAAGCGGGTCGCACGGGCCGGAAATCATTCTCTCTCGCGCCGATCCGCAATTTGTCATCAAGTTGTTTCGGTTGGAAGTGTCCGAAATCAACGACGGCACCATCGAAATCAAGGGGATTGCCCGCGAGCCGGGATTTCGCACTAAACTGGCCGTCCATACACGGGACCCCAAGGTGGACCCCGTCGGCGCCTGTGTCGGCCTGCGCGGCCAGCGGGTCAAGAACATCGTGCGTGAATTGAACAATGAGAAGGTGGACATCATCAAGTGGGACACCAATATCAAGGCTTATATTTCCAACGCCTTGGCGCCCGCGCAACTCAAGTCGTTTACCGTGGATGACGTGCGCCACCGGGTTAAAATCATGGTGGCGGAAGACCAGCTTTCACTGGCCATCGGCAAACGCGGGCAAAACGCCCGTCTGACCTCCAAGCTCACCGGCTGGCAAATTGATATTGAGGCGGAAACGGTGGTCATGGTCGGTTTTGAGGAGAAAGTCGCCCAGGCCGTAAAGACTTTCGCCGCCATCCCCGGCCTGACGCCGGAGGTGGCCAGCGTGCTGGTGCATGCGGGATTCTCCACCGTGGAGGCGCTGCTGCAGGCGGAGTCGAGCGATTTGGAGCAGATTGAACAGATNNTGGCGGATAGAAGATTATGCCCGTTCGAATTTACGATTTAGCAAAGAAACTTGGCATCGAAAGCAAGGATGTCCTTGCCAAAGCCAAGGAGCTGGGCATTGCCGCGGCCAAAGTTCCGTCCAGTTCGCTGGATAAGATCACGGCCGGGTTTCTCGAAGAGACCCTCGCCAAGCAATATCCGCCGCCGCCTGCGTCTGCAGAGCCGCCTGCACTTTCCCCGCCGCCGGGGCCTGTTCTTACCGCCCCGCCAATCGCCGCCATCGTGACCGAGCCGCCTCCAGAGGCACAACCCGCCGCGCCGCCGCAGGAAACCATCGCGTTGCCGGAAGCCCCTTCACCCGCGCCGACCATCTCTACGCCACCGCTGGCAGTGGAGGAGGCACCCTCCGTCGCCGCGTCCGTTGCGCTGCCGCCACCCTCCATAGCCGTGCCGCTCGCGCCGCCAACCCCGGTTGAAATTCCGAGGCCAGCCGTGCCGCCACCCCCTTTGCCTCCGCCGAAACCCAAGCTCGGGGAAAAGGTCGGTTTTGTGCAATTGCCGCAAAAGCCGGCCCCCCGTCCGCAAGGAGATAAAACTCCAGCCCGCGGCGCTCCGCCCACCGGCAAAACGGACCTTCTCCGCCGAGGCGATATGCGACGGGGACCGGGTGCTTCGCCGGCGCCGTCCGCATTTTCTTTGCCCGGGCAAAGACCGGCCCCCAGGGCGGCTCAATGGCCGCCCAGACCCGCGCCCGCGCCCGCCAAAGTCCCGGACAAATTCGTCCCACCCACCACCGGCCAATTGATTACGCTTAAGCCGCCGATCATCGTTCGGGACCTGGCCGAGCAGTTGAAACGCAAACCCTTCCAGCTTATCGCGGACCTGATGGAGGCGGGGGTTTTCGCCAACGTCAACCAGTCGATTGACGAGGACGTGGCGCAACGGATTTGCGCCAAATACAACTTCCGCTTCGAGGTAGAAAAACGCGAGCGCGGCGCCGGCGCGCACACCCCCGTCCGCAAGGTTGAATTGGACGTCGAAGACAAGCCGGAGCAGATGAAGCCGCGCGCGCCGGTGGTCACGATCATGGGCCATGTCGATCATGGCAAAACGACTTTGCTGGATGTCATCCGCAAATCCAACGTGGCGGCCGGGGAAGCCGGGGGCATCACCCAGCACATCGGCGCCTACACCATTTCCTTCCCGCATCCGGAACGCAAAAACGAAGTTCAACAAATCACTTTCCTGGACACTCCCGGCCACGCCGCTTTCAGCGCCATGCGGGCGCGAGGCGCGACGGTGACGGACATTGTCGTGCTGGTGGTGGCGGCCAATGACGGCGTGATGCCGCAAACGCTGGAGGCCTTGAGCCACGCGCAGGCGGCCAAGGTGCCGATCATCGTGGCTGTCAACAAGTGCGATCATCCCAATGCAAATCCGATGAAGGTCCGCCAGCAACTCCAGGACAAAGGACTGGTGCCCGACGATTGGGGAGGCGATACGATCTTTGTCGATGTCTCGGCCTTGACCAAACAGGGGGTGGATAAATTGCTGGAAATGATCCTNNTGGAACTCAAGGCCAATCCCGACCGCCGCGCCAAGGGCAACGTCATCGAATCGGGCCTGGAAGCGGGCGGCCCCACCGCCACCGTGCTGGTGCGAAAAGGAACCTTGCGTGTCGGCGACGTGGTCATTTGCGGGCCTTATTGGGGCAAAGTCCGTGCTTTGATTAGCGAGGAAGGAGCACGCCAAAAGGAGGCCGGGCCGTCGGTCGCGGTCAAAATTCTCGGCTTGAACGGCATCCCCGAAGCGGGCTTGGAATTCAGCGTGTTGGAAGACGAGAAGGCGGCGCGCGACCTGGCCGAACAACGCGCCGAAAGCGCCCGCAGCCAATCCACCGAGGCGCGCACCAAGGTCACCCTGGAAAATCTTTTTGCCACGCTGGACGCCTCCCAGGCCAAAGTGCTCAAGGTGGTGGTCAAGGCTGACACCCAAGGCTCTGTGGAAGCCATTGTGGAGGCGCTCAAGAAAATCGAGGCGGAGCCTGTGGCGCTGGAGGTCATTCACAGCGCCGTCGGCACCATTACCGAGTCCGACGTGCTGCTGGCTTCGGCCTCCTCGGCCATCATCCTGGGCTTTCACACGCGCATCGACGTCGGCGTGGCGGATCTGGCCAAGCGCGAAGGAGTGCAGATCAAGCTCTACTCGATTATTTACGAGTTGATCGACCAGGTCAAAGAAGCGATGGCGGGACTGCTTGAACCGGTCATCAAAGAGGTCGTCATTGGTTCGGCCGAAGTCCGCAAGCTGTTCGAGTTGTCCAAAGGCGGCAACGTGGCCGGCTGCATGGTGACCAATGGGCGGGTCGTGCGCGGCAAGGCCCGCATTCTGCGGCGCAAAGGCTTGATCTACGAAGGCGTCATCCAGACCTTGCGCCGCTTTCAGGATGAGGTCAACGAAGTGCGGGCCGGCATGGAGTGCGGCATTCGCATTGAAGGTTTTAACGATATGCAACCAGGCGACTTGATCGAGTGTTTCACCACCGAAAAAGTAGCCCCCAAGCTGGCTTGACGCGGATTTGTTGTTATGTCGCTCAGACTGCAACGGGTCAGGGAATTGTTGAAGCGAGAGATCGGCGAGGTCATCCGCCGCCAACTGCCCGTCGAGGAAGTCGGCTTGATCAACGTCAACGATGTCGATGTCGCCCCCAATCTTCACAACGCCACCGTCTTCATCGGCGTGCTGGGCGGAGAAGCGCAAAAGAAGAGGGCGATGGAGGCGCTGGAAGAAAGCCGCAAGCGCATCCAGGGCTATGTGGGCAGGGCGGTGGTGCTCAAGTACACCCCGCAGCTTCGCTTTGTGCTGGACGAATCGGTCGAACGGGGCAATCGCATCCTCCGCCTCCTGGACGAATTGGAGAAATCCTCGTCCGACTCATGAAATCGCATCCCAAAATCATCGATCGCATCATCCAAACCATCGACCAAAGCCATTCCATCTGTGTCGCCGGCCATGTCCGGCCCGACGGCGATTGCATCGGCTCGCAAATTGGACTGAGCTTGGCGCTGCTCAAGCAGGGCAAGAACGTCGCCTGCTGGAACGAGGACATCATGCCGCAGAAATACGCTTTCCTGGACCCGCGGGGCCTGTGGCACAAGCCGTCCGAGCCGCGCGAATTCGACCTGCTCATCTGCACCGATTGCGCTTCCTTTGAGCGTCTGGGCAAAGTCGGTCCCGCCGCCGCCCAACGAAAATGCTTGATCAACATCGACCATCACCAGAGCAACACGCGCTACGGCGAGGTGAATTGGATTTCGGCGCTCGAGTCCTCGACCGGCGAGTTGATTTTCCGCTTGCTGCAAAGCGCCCGCTGGCCGATCACCCCGGCGATAGCCGATTGCCTCTTCACGGCCGTCTCGACCGACACCGGGTCGTTTCAATATTCCACCACCCAGCCGGTGACCTATCACACGGCGGGCGAATTGGTCAGGTTGGGGGCGCACGTGGAAACCATCTGCCACGAGGTCTATCAATCCTTCTCCCTCTCGCGCGTCCGCCTGCTCAAACATGTCTATAATCATTTCCATTTGGCGCACAACGACCAGATCGCCTACCTGTGGCTGAAGAAAAAGGACTTCGCCCGCACCGGCGCCGACCGCAGCGATACGGAGGGACTCATCGACCACATTCGCGCCATCGAACCGGTGGTCGTGGCGGCGGTCTTTGAGGAGGTGGAACCCGAGTTGACCCGGCTGAGCCTGCGCTCCAAATCCCCCCGCATCGATGTCAACGAAATTGCCAGCCAATTCGGGGGAGGCGGCCACATCGCCGCCGCCGGCGCGCGCATCCCCGGCAAGCCGCTCTCCGTCCAGCGCCGCGTCATCGCCGCCGTCAAGAAAGCTCTCGATTCCGCCCCTAAATGATGCGCGACTTTGATCCAATGGACGGGGCGATTCTCATTGACAAGCCCGCCGGGCCAACCTCGCACGATGTGGTCGATGCCCTCCGCCGCGCCTTTCGACTGGAGAAAGCCGGCCATTGCGGCACGCTGGATCCCAACGCCACCGGCCTGCTGATCATTGTGCTGGGCAAGGGCACCAAGCTTTCCGAAAAACTCATGTCCGACGACAAAGTCTATGAGGGCACGATCAAGTTCGGCGAGACGACCGACAGCTTCGACGCCGACGGCGAACTGGTTTCCTCGCTGCCGGTGCCGCCGATGACGCTGGAGGATTTGAACGAGGGCGCGGCGGCCTTTCAGGGCGACCAAATGCAAACGCCGCCCATGGTTTCCGCCGTCAAAGTCAAAGGCGTTCCGCTTTACAAGATGGCGCGCAAAGGCATCGAGGTCGAACGCAAGGCGCGCCTGATCCACGTCTATTTGTTCCGGTTCTCCAAGTACGAGGAACCGATCGGCTTTTTTCGGATAGCCTGCACCAAAGGCACCTACGTGCGCGCGCTGGCCCACGAGTTGGGGCAGAAGCTGGGCTGCGGCGCTCACCTGGCCACCCTGCGACGCGTGGTCTCCGGCAGATTTGATGTCCAGGACGCCCTGCCGTTCGAGGATGCGCTCAAACTTTCCTCCTCTGCTTTCCAACAGCGGGTCATCCCGTTTTTGAAGTTGGCCGCCCACGCGAGCCTGCCCCCCGGATGAAGGTTGTTTCCGATGCCGCCGCCTTGCAACCGGAGTCGCGCCCCGTCTGCGCGGCCATCGGCGTTTTTGACGGCGTTCACCTCGGCCACCAGCGCGTCCTTCACCAAATCATCGCCGACGCCGCGCCGCAACAGGCCGTCTCCGTCGTGGTCACTTTTGACCGCCATCCCAACGCCGTCGTCGCCCCTGCTAACGTGCCGCCGTTGATTTATCCGCTGGACAAAAAGCTGGAGGTCATCGCCTCCTTCGGAGTGGAGGCCGCGTATGTTATTCGATTTGACAAAGTCTTCAGCCAAATCCCCGGCGAACAGTTCGTCCGCGGCCTGGCGCGCGACTTCCAACGCATCCGCAGCATTTGCGTGGGGGATGGATTCATGTTCGGCGCCCGTCGCTCCGGCAATGTCGCCTTGCTGCGCAAGCTGGGCGGAGAACTCGGCTTCGCCCTCCACGCCCTGCACGACGTGGAACTGGACGGCCAATCCGTCAGCAGCACGCGCATTCGCGACGCCGTGCGCGCCGGCGACTTTGCCCTCGCTGGACGGATGTTGGCCCGTCCCTACGCCCTGCGCGGCGCCGTGATCAAGGGCGAAGGCCTGGGGCGAAAATTGGGCTTCCCCACCGCCAACTTGGATGTCACCGGCCTCCTTAGGCCGCCGCCGGGTGTTTACGCTGCCCAAGCGCACATCGCCACAGCGCGTTATCGGGCAGCCGTCAACATTGGCCATCGCCCCACCGTCCACTCCGCCGACCCGCAACTGCACGTCGAAGCGCACCTGTTGGATTTCGAGGGCGACATATACGGTCAAGCATTGGAACTGGTTTTCCTGAAAAAGCTGCGGGAAGAAATTAAATTCCCCACCCCCGCCGCACTCGGCGCACAAATCGCCGACGACATCAAGCAAACGCGAAATCTTCGCATGCCGAGTTCCTCGAATAACGTCGAATAAAGTTTCAATCCGCGCGTGTTCCAAATACCCTGTTCGCGCCTGAAGTCGCGACGCCGGCAGAGGTTGGTAAACGTTGGCGCTGGTCAAGTCGCGGCGAGAGATTTGTATCCGTAAACAACTGATTGCCAATGGTTTGCCCTTTGGCCTCGGTTGGCATTACCCCGGTCACGCCCGTATAACATGTCACACAACGGTAGGCCGAGCAGCGCAGCATTCGCACCGGCCATGCCCTTGACGAACTTGACAACTTCGTCAAATCGTGCAAACCTTGATGCCTGTCTAAGACAGAACAACTGAATGCTGAAGATCAAGAGTTCGTGGCCAATTTGAGCCGCTCATTAAAGGCCAAGAGCTTGCGTTCGTCACCCGTACAATTGGCCCAGCTCACCGGCATAGCCTTCCAGATCACATTCACGGGCACTCGCCGGGAGGACAAGCTGGCCAACGCTCTTGCCCGGGGCCTCTCCGTGCGGGAGAAAATGGCAACTGAGGAAGGCGGCAGCATGTCGGCCGAGGAAGCGGCACGCCAGTTGGGCATGACCAAGCAATCGGTGCTCAACCTCTATCACGCAGGCAAGGTTCTGGCCTGGCGCACCGAAAAACAGGGTTCCCTTCGTTTTCCGGTCTGGCAATTTGATGGTAACCACCGCCTGTCCGGCTTGAATGAGGCCATGGCACAGTTGAACAAGGCGCTCATGCTCGATGACTGGGCCAAGATCGGCTTTTTCTTGCAGACCCACGAACGCCTGGGGGGTCGCAGACCCCTCGACTTACTCAAGGAGAACAAACTGGCTGACGTATTGCAGGCTGCTCTAGCCTATGGCGAGTAGCCCGGCGCAACGAGTCCTTCGGTTGCCTCCGGCCAACCTCGCAGGAATCAAGCTCCCGCGGAGGGGGCAGCCTGCGCGGAATTGGTTCCGCGTCCATCAAACTCAAGTCGCCGCCACCTATTTTTCGCTGAACGCCATCCACCGTTATTCGCACCAAGATTGCCCCTGCCCTTTCCTTTATCTGGGAGTGGATGCGGACACTTGCCTCTTCGAACGTTTCGGTGATCTGGCTTACGACCATCAGCGAGCCGTTCCCCAATCCATTTGGTGTGCGCACAGCCTGTCCCTAGTCCGGGTCCCTGACCTGGTCATTTGCGATCTAACCAGTCCCCGAACGTTGAGCGCGCTCATGGTTGATCTGAGCGCTCTGATGCATTCGACGATTGACGCTTCCCAGGAGTGGGGGTTGGCCCTGCAACGCCATCCGGCAAACTTTCAAGGATTAAAGTTCCGAAGCCGGTTCAACGGCAAAGTTTGTCTGGCCCTGTTCCGGCGCGATGGGTTGGAAAAGCGCGTGAAAGAAAAAAAACTGCACACCCTCCCAAATGACGACGCTGCCGTGGACTGGCTCGCCAAGCACAAGGTCAGCTTGTATTAGCGGTCCAACTTAAATCCACGGCGAACTAAAGTCAGCGCAAATCGCCGACGACATCAAGCAAGCTCGGAATCTTGCCATCGCAGTCGTCGAATAAATCGAATAAAGTTGAATTCCGCGCGTGTTTCAAATACCCTGTTCGCGCCTGAAGTCGCGACGCCGGCAGAGGTTGGTGAACGTTGGCGCTGGCCAGGTCGCGGAGCAATATGTGAATGAGAACCGTGTTTTTCTGCGTCATCGCGCTGGCGGGAACCCTGGCCCTCGCCGGGAACGTCCTTGCCGATTCCGAGCAAACCATTGGCCATCAGTTGTTTACAGACCAAAATCTCTCGCTCAATCGGAACCAATCCTGCTCGACCTGTCATAGTCTTGCCCCTGCGACCGACCCGGCGACCCAGCTTCCTTTCGGCGCCCCCGGTTTTGTCGATCCGCTCAACGTCCTCAATGGCACACCGGTTTCGGCAGGCTCGACCGCCGGGGACTTCGGCTCGCTCAACGCCCCGAGCGTCGGCTACGCCGCCTTTAGCCCCGATTTTTTTTGGGACCCCGTTGCTTACGTTTACACCGGCGGCCAATTCTGGGACGGCCGGGCGACCAATTTGGAGGCCCAGGCCGCCGTTCCCATGCTCAACCCGGTCGAAATGGGCCTGCCCAGCCAGTGGGCCGTGGTGACCCGCCTCAAGGAAAACACCAACTACGTCTCGCTCTTCCAGCAAATTTACGGGCTTGATTTGGACGCCATTCCTGCGGGCGAGTTGGCTCCCGCCACCAATACTCCCCCCGGCGCCGTTCCGGCGGTGTTCGCGGCCGCCGTCCAGGCCATCGCCGAGTTCGAGCGCAGTCCTGTCTTCAATCAATTCACCTCCAAGTACGATTTTTGGCTCGCCGGCGTGACCACCCTCAACTCGAACGAGTTGAGCGGCTACAATCTTTTCACCGGCAAAGCTAACTGTTCCGATTGCCATGTGAGTTACACCGGCGTGGACAGCGCCGGGAACCCCACCCCGCCGCTCTTCACCGATTTCACTTACGCCAACGTCGGCCTGCCGCGGAATTGGAATATTCCGGGAACTCCCGCCCCGGATCCGGGTTTGGGCGGGCGCGTGGACATCGCCGCCGCGGATCCGAGCGGAAGCCAACTGGGCTTGCACAAGACCATGTCCCTGCGGAATATCGCCATCACCCCGCCCTACGGCCACAACGGCGTCTTCTCCAATCTCGAACAAGTGGTCCACTTCTACAACACCCGCGACACCCTCGGCCTCTTGGATGCGAACACCAACGCCGGGTTCGGCACCACGGGCTGGCCCCCGCCGGAAATCTCCAGCAACCTTTGCGTGGCCGAGTTTGGCAATCTCCGGTTAACCGCCGCGGAAGAAGCCCAAATTGTCGCGTTCTTGGAGACGTTGACGGATAATTACCCGGCCACTGGCGGCGACACCAATGTTCCTCCCGGCGCTCCGTCCCCGTTCGCCAATACGCCGTTGCCAACTATTCCTGTCACGCTAAGCGCGACGAACCCGGGCACCGTCACGCTCTGGGGACGTCTCGGAAAAACCTATCAGATTCAATTCGTCAACTCTTTGCTCGCTCCCCGCCTCTGGCAAACCCTCGCCGCCGTGCGTCTCGGAACGAACGGATTATCAGTGGCGGACACGAACACGATCTCCTCCGCCTCCCGGTTTTATCGCGCGGTGCAATTGCCTTGAGTCGACAATAAGAGCGAAAGGGAAAATTCTCGCGCGGAAGTACGGAGGCGCGGAGAATGGCACGACGATAAGCCAACGCCAGATAGGGACAACGCCGGTTGCGTTCACCAAATCGTCACAGTCGTCACAGAATTCCCCTTGCGTCAACGCGGCGCGCCCGCTATGATATTTTTTGTCATAGGCCGTAAAGATCGACATCGCCGTGGCCGGGCGCGACAGAGAAGTCCAGCAAAATGAACTCTAGTTTTTTTTCGGAACGCTCCGGTTTTGAGCGGAACGTCTTTTCGAAATTTTACTTGTCCGTCCTCATCTTGTTTGGGGCCGCCAGCGTCACGGTCCAAGCCAGGGGCATCCTGGCCGGCGCCCAGCTAAGCGGAGTCTCGCTGGGAAAGGGCGAATACGCCTACACGCTCACCTTGGACAACTACGCGGCTTCGACCTCCGACATTGGAATGTTCTGGTTCGCGTGGGAAGCGGGGGCGGCGGATTTCATGTCGTCGCACCCGGCCTCGATTCAGACACCCGCCGCATGGAACGCCACGGCGGAGGGCGGAGGCGGTGACGACGGTTACAGTATCCAATTCGTCACTTTCACCTCTCCGCTGACGCCGGGCTCCTCCGTGACTTTCACGTTTGACAGCGCGGATTCGCCCAAGGTCATGGCCGGTCCGGCTCCAATTTATCCGGAGTATCAGATGTTGAACTCGCAAGTTTACAGCGGACACGCCGCGGACGGCTTGCAGGAACTTTTTGTTGCGCAGGTCGTTCCAGCGCCCGGCCCGACCAACCTCACAATTGCCTTGGCTGGGAATCAAGTTGTTCTTTCTTGGCCAACGAACGCGGGAAATTACGCTCTCCAGACAACGACAAATTTTGTCTCCCAAGCCAGTTGGACTGCCGTGACAAATCGCCCTTCGGTCAATGATTTGTTGAATGCCCTCACCCTCACCCTTCGCATCACCAACACCAGCCAATACTTCCGACTGCAAAGCGAGTGATCAATGCGTCAGAATCGCCGGGACAGACGGCCCGGCCTTCAACGAGATTCATGGCCGCGCCCAGATCCACTCGTTTAAAATGTCCAAACTCATAGGGCCGCGCTTTCGTCCGGCCCCGTCTGATTTTAAGAGCGTGTCTGAAAATTCGTCCGGTCAGTGGACCGGACCTGCAAATCGTCTCGTCCACGCCGTCCACGCCACGCTTCCAGGCTTGACTTTCCGCGAGATTCGGTTTTTCTTGATAAACGAGATTAGATAAGTAAGATTATGGTTAAGTCACTAATATGAAAGCCATGCGCCTTTGCACTACATTGATACTGTCCGCGATGACCGTCGCCAGCGTTCGTCTGGCGGCCCAAGGTAACCCTCCCGCGGCGGCGGGCTCCCCTGCGGCCGCGCCGGTTTCCGCGCCGGCGCCGGGACCGATCCTTCAGGCGGACAACCCGAGGTATGATTTCGGCAAGGCGGCGGCGGGGGAGAAGGTCCGCCACACTTATATCATTACCAATACGGGAAACGAAATGTTGCACATCACCAAAGTCCAGCCTTCCTGTCATTGCACCACGGCGGGCAATTGGACGACTAACATTGCGCCGGGCCAGACCGGGGAAATCCCCGTGCAGCTCGACACCACCGGATTTGGCGGCGGCGCCCCAGTGCAACGAATGGTCACGGTTTACTCCAACGCCAAGAACGACCCGCGCGCGACCTTGGTGATCAAAGGGGTCGTGTGGAAGCCGATTGAGGTGACCCCGACCACCGCCATGATCGGCATCCCGTCCGATGCCAGTGACGCGGTGAGCACGACGGTGCGGATCGTCAATAAGACCGAGAATCCGGTCACCGTCTCCAATGCCACCTGCGCCAACCGTCTTTTCACCGCGGCCTTGAAGGAAATCAAGCCGGGCCAGGAATATGAATTGGTCATCACCGCCCAGCCGCCCTTCACTCCGGGAACTTCGTGGGGAACCGTCACGGTCAACACTTCGTACTCCAACACACCGGCCCTTAACGTGTCCGCCATGGCCAGAGTCGAACAGGCCATCCAGACTACCCCTCAACAAATCGCGTTGAATTTGCTGCCGGATCGTTGGACGACCAATCGGGTCACCATTCAGGGCAATACCACGAATCTTTTGACCTTGTCCAACCCCAAGGCCAGCGACAGTCGGATTCAAGTTGAGGTTCAGCCGCTGGCGCCCAAGGGGAAGTTTAGCTTGGTGGTGGCATTCCCTCCGGGCTTCCAGATTGAGCCCGGAAAGCAGGCCGAAGTGACCGTGGAATCCAATCTCCCGCGCTATCCAGTGATTAAAGTCCCGATCAGGGACTTTCACCGTCCAAAGCCCGTGGCGGCATTGCCCGCGCATGCTAATCCGCCTCGAGTTCCCGTCAACGCGGCGCCGGCGAACCCAAATCCGCCTCAAGGCGCCGACCATCCCTGAGAGGGGCGGAACCCAGATCGTGCCGAGCCGAACGTCCACCGCTGCCATTGTGCTGGAAGCCGTGTTGGTGATGGCGGCGGCGGCGGGTTTCGCTTTCGCCGCCAACGAACTCTCCCCGCGCGGCCTCAAGCTGGCGCGCGATTACTTTCCCAGCGTTGCCGGCCCATCCCATACGGCGCCCAAAGTTACGCCTGCCGATACCCACCCGGCCTCGGCCCATGAGAACTCCGAAACGGCGGAAATCGACCAGCGGATCAAGGGAAAGGGACTGCAACCGATTGACCGCGCCGAAACGGAACGCCTTTTTCATGACCCGCGTTATCAGCAGGGGCTGGTGGTGTTTGTCGATGCCCGCGATGAAGACCATTACGCCGCCGGCCACATTCCAGGGGCCTACCCATTGGACCGGTATCATCCCGAAAAGGACTTGGCCGCCGATCTGACCCCTTGCGAGAACGCCGATCAGGTGGTGGTGTACTGCACCGGCGGCGATTGCGAAGACGCTGAGTACACCGCGCTGCTTCTGCGGGACACCGGCGTGTCAATCCAAAAAATCTTCGTCTATGGAGGCGGATTCGACGAGTGGTCCGCGAGCCAACTTCCGCTCGAACAAGGGGCGCGCGACAGCGGCGTGGCGCCGGTCAAAAGCCCATGAGTCATCTGAGCGGCAAGGCAATCGATTTCCCCACGGTGGCCGGGAGGTGGTTTTTGGGAGCGTTGTTTGTTTATACCGGATTGGAAAAGGGGCTGGACCCGGTGGCCTTCCTCAAGCTGGTGCGGCAATACGAATTGGTCCAATCCCCGTTTCTCTTGAATTCGATTGCCGCCACTCTGCCGTGGTTTGAGGTTTTCTGCGGGGCGCTCCTGCTGGCGGGGATCGCGGTGCGCGGCACGGCTTTGACCTTGGCGGGCATTTTGATTCCTTTTACCGCCGCCGTCTGGCATCGCGCCCTGGTCTTGCAAGGGGCGCGCGCGATTCCGTTTTGCGCCGTCAAATTCGATTGCGGCTGCGGCACCGGCGAAGAATTCATTTGCCGCAAGCTGCTGGAGAACGCCGGCCTGATTCTTTTGGCCCTATGGTTGTTGGGCGGCCGCGGCCGTTTGTTGGCCCTGCGCTACTCGTTGTCCAAGGGGCGCGAGCCTTGAGTTACTTCTTCTCCTTGAGCGTCCAGTCAAATAGGATTTTTACGTCGTCGCCGCATTTCATCAAGCCCAGGCCGAAGTTGGGAGTGGGCGGCTCCACGCCGTAGGCGGTCATCTTGACCGGGGCGGTGCCGGAGATTTTGATCTTGCCGCCTTCCAATGCCTCGATGGTGACGGGAAAACTCACTTTGTTGGTGACGCCCGCGATGAGCAGTTCGCCGGCGGCGTCGAAGTGGAAGGGCTCGCCGGCGGCGTGGGGGCCTTTGAAAGTTAGCTCCTTGAGCGTGTATTCGATTCTGGGAAAATCGGCCGCCTTCATGTTCTTCTGCATCAAACCGTCCATGACCTCGGGCAGGTGCTCGGCTTTGCTGTGGATGGCGCTGACCGGGATAATGGCATGCCCTTTGGCCGGGAGTTTGTCGCCCTCAAGACCGGCCGGGGCCGGTTGGGATTTGTCCAGGGTCACGCCCGCCGCAAATTCGACGTAACCGCCGATGACGGTTCCATCCATCTCCCAATCATGCGCGCTGGAGGTGCCATCGACGCGGACGAGGTTGCCGACGGGTTGTGTGTTGTAGCGGGTCTGGGCGCCGGCGTGAAGGATGGGAGCCACCCAAAGCGCCAAGGCGGCGATGGACCATGGAAGGAATTTCATATTTCAAACCATTCGTTCTCGAATTTGATCTTTTGTTTTTTGACGGCAGCTTGATTGGCCACGATAGCCAGGACGGTCGCTTCCAAGCCGTCTTGCCAAGTGGCGGCGGGCTTTCGGGTGAGGCCCTTGAGATAATCAGCCAGGGCCTGCGCGTCGCCGTCGAGATAATTCTCCTGGAATAATTTGACATCCTTGTTTTGGTTGCCGGCGTTCTCGGCAAAGGCTTCCAGGGCGTAATAGAGCGGCTCGTGGTCGTAGGGATTGAAGGACTCGGCGCTGCCGGCCAGGGTGGTTTGCTTGGAGGCGTTGGCAACCAGCGCTATGCCTGTCTCGTTGTAAAAAAGGTCGTGGCGAGCGTACACCTCCCAGCCCAGATTGTGGGCGTCACCTTCCTTGAACAGCCAAGCCTTGAAGTCGCGCATCATCATGGCCGACTCCGTGCCGAGGTAAACCTCGTAGGACTTCTCGTACGAGTTGCAGATCGTCAGGTCGTGGAAAAAATTGACGCCGTGCGGAAATTCGAAAACGACCTGGACGGTGTCCGGCACGTCGCGGTGGTCGTCGTAGGTCTTAATGGTTGAGCTGAAACCCGTCACGGCCACCGGGCGCCCCTTCAAAAAGCAGCAGACGGTATCGATTTGGTGGATGCCCTCTTCGCCGATGAGTCCGGTGCTGGTGGCGCTGTGCAGCCGCCAATTGAGCGCCTCGGTACGGACATCGCTGGGCGCCGTTATAAACCAACTGGTTTTTTTATGCCACTGGGCGCGAACCATGACATAGGTGCCCAAGGCGCCGGAGCGAATGAAGGGCACCAGAAATTCGACTTGCGGATGGGCGCGCTGCTGCAAGCCAGGCTGGAAGAGCAATTTGGCTGCGTCTCGCGCTGCTGTGGCGATGGCTTTGGCGTCCTCGATGGTATTGGCCAGCGGCGCTTCACAATAGACGTGCTTGCCGGCGGCCAGGGCGGCCAGGGCAATCTCCTTGTGCGTGCCGGTGGGAGTGGCAATGATCACGGCCTGGACATTCGGGTCGGCCAGGAGTTTGGTGTAATCTTCGTATTGTTGCGCCTTGGGAGCGTCCTGCCGGCCAGCCCGGTGCAAAAAGGCGGGGTAGTTGTCGCAGATGGCCACGATGTGGGCGCCGCGGCTCGGATCCTTCTTATCGATGGGCAACAGGGCCAACTGCTTGAGGATTTGGCGGCCCCATTCATTCAAGCCAATGACACCGACATTGATGGACCAGGCGACCGGGATTTCGGTCAGAGCTGGATCACCGCCGGGGGCGGATTTGGCCGGCTGATCGGCTTTCAACTCCACTCCTCCCATCATGGCCATCATGGAGGCCAGCGACGCATTTTTGAGGAAGTCCCGCCGATTGGACTCTGGAATCTCATTTATGTTGTTCATGAACTATGTTCCGATAAGCAAGCCATGAAGAGACGCCACAAATCAAGCAGGAATTCATCGCATTCCAGCTTCACGTGGACGGTCGGAGTTGTTCCGCCACTCGAATCACAGGCGTCAGACCAAAGCTATTGTGTGACCCCTGTGATTGTTTCCAGCGCGCCTTCCGCAGCCAGGCGAACCGTGGCGTTGGTGCTGCCGCACAATTCCCGCAGCCGTGGCGCGGACGCGGCCGCCTCGGAACCAAACGTACCGATTCGCGCCGCCGCCTCACAAACGATCTCAGGGTCCGCATCCTGCAACTGTCTGTCAAAAACAGGTAGGCGCTAGGTCCCACCACGCGGCAATCCCACGCCGCTTTACGCACCGCCAAATCTGGGTCATTCAAAAGACGGCAGAGGTCCGGCACCGCTTCCGTCGGAGGTGGCTGCATTTTGTTCAGAAATTCGACAGCTTGTTGACGAACGGAGGCGCCCGGGGATTTCAAGAGTTCACAAGCAATAATCAAAGTCTCTGATCGAGGCAGTTTAAAGCCATACAACAGGCGTGTCGCGCCTGCGATGCCTCCAGCGAACGAAGGATCAGCCGCCGACTTTGACAGGA
>PLIU01000458.1 GCA_003140095.1 Verrucomicrobiales bacterium
GTTATTTAAGGATAAGCTCTTAGAATCGCAAATAGTCAGCGGCTGGCCGACGGGGGCGGGAAAGTAGGTGCGATACTGGGTATGAAAATAGCGCGCGTCCGGTTGTGGATGCTGCTCCAAACGATAATCGATATTGAAATAAAAGCTATCCACCCTTCGTTCGCCCGCATTGGCCACGGTGAGCACGGCATGTTTTTTGAAGGGCATCGGCCAATAACAGTTCAGCGCGTTTCGAGCGCCGATGACCACGGCCGCACTTTGCAAGTCGGCATACTTCCCGTGACCTTGGGCAAAAAAGTCGCCAATCGGGCACTCGACGGCCGGACGGGCCGCATCGTCCCAAGTCATGCGCAGCACGAGCTCGCGCAGGTGTTCGGGAGAAGGTGAACTGATGGTAAACCAAACATGGGTGACCCGACCATTGCCTTTGACATCCATCAGCGTGAGGGTCTGGCCAGGATCGATGCTCCGAGCGTCGCCGTTTCGTCCTTTGGGGTCGGTGCTCGAAGCCCGCCCCGCCGAGAAATCTTTCTTGGAGGCAAGATCGGCAGGGAGCTGAGCGACGGCGATGGTTGGCAGCAGTGTGATCACTGCCGCGCTTAGAATAAGAGTTGTCAGACGGTTAATCGTGGGCGTCATTTGGCTGACCTTAACGGGTTTCGAAAAGGTGTCAATAGCTCACTCCAGTTTCCCGGCGCAGGGGCGGAGTTTGGGTGGACGCGGGCTCAAGGGCAATGCGGTTTATCGTGTGCTCGAAGCGAAATCCAGGCTTGCTTGACCTCGCAAAAGCGATTATGCTCCAAGCATGGTTATCATACGATTTGCCGATCCAGAAGCCAAACGAAAGGCGCTAGGTTACATCGCCAGACGCTTCCCGGGCAAGAGTTGGGCCACAGGCGAAGTGATGGTGCCCGAAGCGGCTCTGGCCTCCCTCGCCGCGGAAGGCTTCCAGTTTACCGTCGAAGGTCCTGCCACGTATGAGCGCCTCACGTCGTTGCGAGATAACTCCCGCCTCTGCGGTTCAATGACGGCCAATCAGTGCCTGACGCCCTGATTTCCGACACGCTCCTGGAATTGGAGAATCATTTCGGCGCGGTTTCATGGGAAACTCAGGTCATTCGGGGAAGATGGCGGCATGAGCAAGAGGTCTATGCGGATGATTTAATGCGAGTCGTCATTGATGTTGAAGACCTCGCGGAACATCGGCAGTTCTTAAGCGACTTCAAAGAGGGCCTGAAGTCTCGCTTCCATCAAATGGAAATCTACATGACAACCCATCTGATTGACGTGATATGAACGTAAAGCGCCAAGGCTCAGTGGGTGGAATTTTCACCGGTCGGCAAAATGATCTTTAAATTTTGCAGGGCAAACCTGACACTGCAAGGGATGACTGGCCCGCGTTACCTGCTGTTGTCCGCATGAAAAAGGAATCCCGGCTTTTGCGCATCGGCGTGCTGGGCTGCGGACCCATTTCGCAAATCGCGCACTTCGACGCCTGCCGCAAGGCCCGCAACGCCGAGCTGTACGCCATTTGCGATCTGGCTCCCGACCTGGTCGCGAAAATGGCGGCCGAGCATGAGCCGAAAGCCACTTATCTCAAGTTCGATGAGATGCTGGCTGATTCGAAAGTGGAGGCGGTCGTCATTGGGGTGGCTGATCAATTTCATGTGCCGCTGGCCCGCCAGGCCATTGCGGCCGGGAAACATGTTCTAGTCGAAAAACCCCTCGGCGTGAGCGTGGAGGAGTGCGAGGTGCTGCAGTCTGAATGGCAACGGACCAAATGTGTTTTTCAAATCGGCAACAACCGGCGATTTGATCCGGGCGTCGCCTTTGCCCATCGTTTTATCCAGGAAGAAATGGGCCGGCTCATGGCGTTGAAGGCGTGGTATTATGATTCTACTTTCCGTTACACGATGACCGATAATTTGCAGCCCATTGTCCGCCCCAGCGCGCAAGCCCGGCGGCCCGAGGGAAAACCGAAAGCGGACAAAAGCCGGTATTTCCTTCTGGGCCACGGCAGCCACCTGGCGGACACCGCGCGGTTTCTAGGCGGGGAAATCACCGCGGTGCGCGCGCGTTTGCGGGAGGACTTTGGCGCTTATGGCTGGTTTGTCGAAACGGAATTCGCCAACGGCGCGCTGGGCCATCTGGACCTGATCATTCCCATTTGCGGCGATTTTGAGGAAGGCTTTCAAATATTTGGCGAGCACGGCAGCGTGCAGGGCAAAGTTCTTGCGCCGTGGTTTCACAAAACCAGCCAGGTTGAATGTTTTTCCGGCAAGGACCGAGTTTATCGACGTCCGCTGGGCGAGGACGCCCATACTTACAAACTGCAAATCGAAGGATTTGCCGACACCATCCTCCACGGCCTGACCCAGCATGGAGCGAATATCAATGACGGCGTGGCCGCGATACGCGCCCTGGCCGCCATCGCCCGGTCCGTCGAGACTGGCGCGAAAATGCAGCTGACTGAAATGAGTGGAGGCGTGTGAGTTTTGACGGTGGATGGGAGTGACACAGATTCCAGAACCCTGCTGACGCTAACCCGACTTGGCGGATTC
>PLIU01000261.1 GCA_003140095.1 Verrucomicrobiales bacterium
ACGCTGGCGCTCGCTTTTTTATTCTGGCGCGCCCCCCTGTTGGCGGCGACGCAAAGCCTCAGCGACACTCGGCCAATCGTACAGGCAGCGGCGGCCAATCCGAATGAACGGAATGATGCCCTTCGCCTTCCAGTTGTTCCAGGTTCGTCTTGACACTGGAACACGTTGCGGAATGATGTCTTTTTCGCTAAGAAAACCCACCGGGTTCGCCGGTGCCGTTAGTTGCAATTTGTTAGGCATGGTTGCAACATACAGAACGCGCAATCGGCAAATTGGAGATGCGAAAGTATGATTTTCGCCAGCGGATTCAGCTTTAACGAAAGCGATTTACGGTTTTCGCGGAGCGAATTTGAAAAGCAGGCGAACGAATGCCAGAAAACAAGCCAGCGAATATGTCAAGAGGCGTCTGACTTGCTCAGAGCGGAAAGTCTGGACTTAGCTGACTTCTGCTGTTTCCACCAAAGCCCGTACTCCACGGCCATCGGCTGCCATTTCTGCTCGGTAAAAAACCCGCCGCGTTTGTCAGCCTCCTTGATCTTGCCGATGAATTTAGCCGCCCAAGCAGCATTGCCGCTTTGCGCCGTCAGAAAATCACGCAGTCGCTTGGTGGCAGTGTCGGTCCTTGTTTTCACGATCAAGCGGAAAAAATCATTGAGCGTCGCTGGAAAAGTGCTGGGCTTCGGAACGTCTTTGAAGCTCTCAATTCTCTGCGTAATCGTTGAAAACCCATCAAGGCTCTCACTGTAAATGTATGCTGGTACTCCGCCTCTATCCATCGCAGCGCGGTACAATGCGAGTTGTGCTTTTTCGTAGAGTTCTAAGGCGTAGGCTACGGCTTTTGCAGCATCGCCCTTCTTGGCTCCTCGTGGTGCGCTTGCAGCAAGGCGGGCAAGTTCTTCCCAGTTTGGCAGCCGTGTTGGTAAATTCATGTGTCAGGTGTTTGCATGGGAAAGCGGTATGACGTTGCCTGCCGCCTCACTCGGTTTGACGGCAAACCACTTTTCGGCTTCCGCCTTGGTCGCCAGCCCCTTGTAATGGCCGTGAAGCATCGTCGGACTGCTGCCCGCTTGCGCGGCGGTCAAGTTTTCGTTGCTGTGCAAGGCAAGGTGAAAGCTGCAAAAAGCGTGGCGCAGTCCGTTGCGGCGGGATGGAATTTTCAGCGGTTCGCGCAATCGAGAAAAGGCGCTTACGTACCCATTGAGCGTGGCGGTTTGGGTCCATACGCGGCCTTCCATTTCTCGAAACGGTTCCAGCCATGCGGCCAGGGCCGGGCAAACTTCAACGAGGCGGCGGCGGCGTGTCTTGGCGTTTTGCGCGGTGATTTCGATATGGCCGGGGATATTGAACACGTTTTCCCATGTCATCCGCAACGCTTCTTCCAACCGCAGCCCGGCCAGCCCTTGCAGGGCGATTACCGCCCGCATCGGGCCTTCTGCCGCTTCCAACAAGGCGCGGAATTCGCCGGGCCGGTAGAAGTCGGTTGCGGCGGTGTCGAGTTGTTCCTTCTGCATGGCATCGGCTTCAAAGAGGCGATGCGTTTGCGGCAAATAGTCTTGACGGGCGCACCAGCGCAACAGCATCGCCACGGCGGCGCGGCGGTCATTGCGTGACTTGGGCGAAAGCCCGGCATAGTTGCCCATGTAGCTGGCGAAGAAATCGCGGTTCAAGTCGCCAAGGTGATGCCCCTGAAACGTCGCGGCGAATTCCCGCAACCATGTTTCAATGTGCATGGCATAGACGGGGGACAATTGCGCCCGCTTGCCATCGGTGGCGCGCGCCTTTGGCTTCCGCATGGCGATGAATTCTTCCACGGCTTCGGAAAGGACCTTGGGCTTGATTGTGGCCAACGTTCGGGAATAGGCCCGGACGGCTTCCGTGAGGTTGCAACCGCCCGGCAGTTGCTTGACCGCGTCCAGAAAGCCCGTCACGGCTTCCAAGGCCGTGAAAGAGCGCCCGGTGTCGCGCCGGTATGCGTCCAGGGCGTCACGGATGGAAAGGGCGGCGGTGGCTTCCTTGGCGGTCAAGGCGATGGATTGATTGCCGTTGGCAATCTCTTTCACCTTGGCGTCGGCGGCGGTTTTGGCCGCTGCGTAAGTGGAGAACGATTGAATGCGGCGTTTCCCGGCGGCGTAGTAGCAGAGCCGGTAAAAAGGGTAAGCCGCGCTCTTGCCGTAGATTTTGGCTTCGGCCTTGCGAAACGTGACTTTGACCGGGAATTTCATTTTACCAGAGGGGGCAATTCCCGAATCGCCCGGATTCTGTGCGGAATCTGTGCGGCAGATTTCCGATGTATTTATAACCTGTTGATTTACAACGGTTTGATTGGCTCCAAAGGTAGGACTCGAACCTACAACCACACGGTTAACAGCCGCGTGCTCTACCATTGAGCTACTTTGGATGCCTCATGGGAGGCTTAAATTACTGGCCTTCCAGCTCCGCGTCAATGGGTTTTCCTTTCGTTTTAGGTCTGCGGAAATTTCTGGTAGAGAAGCCAATACACAATGACCCCGGTCACGGATACATACATCCACAAAGGCCAGGTCCAGCGAGCGATGGCTTTGTGCCGGTCGAACCGCTGCCGCAAGGCCCGGCTGAGGGTCATGATGACCATGGGCACGATGACGACGGCCAGAATCGTGTGGGTTCCCAGAATGGTCAAATAAATTGGTTTAAACCAGGCGGGATTCCTGAAGACGGTGACGCCATGAAAATAATGGTAGGTGAGATAGCAGGCCAGAAACAAGGTGGAGGTGATGAACGCGCTGATCATGAAGAGGCGGTGCGCGGGCACGTTCTTCTTCTTGATACATACGTAGCCGACGCCAAGGAAGACGGCGCTCAGCCCGTTGAGGGTGGCGTTGACGGCGGGAAGATCGTTCACGCTCATGGCTGCAGGGCGCCAGCGCTCATGGGCGGGCCAGAGTTTTGGCGGCCGCCAAGGCCCGCGACGCGCCTTCGGCGGTGTCGCCGTCGAAATACCCGCGGATGCCTCCGGTTTGGTCGATGACGACCATTTTTTGGCTGTGAATGAAGAAGTCGCCGGCGTTGTCCCGTTGGGCCGGGGGCTTATCCACGACGCTGAGTTTGAGACCCTCCACGGTGGCGTGGCGGAGGGCGGCCTTGCTGCCGGTCAAGAATATCCATTGGCCGTCGCGGGCGCTGAAACGGGCGGCGTATTTCTTCAACACGGCCGGAGTGTCGAACTCGGCGTCGGTGGTGAAGGAAACCAGTTTGACGGACGATGCGGCGGGCAGGGCATCCTGGATTTCCTGCATGCGGGCGGACATGACCGGGCATTGGCCGGCGCAGCGGGTGAAAATGACGTCGGCTATCCAGACCGAGCCGCGCAGGGAGGAGAGGGTGACGTTTTGGTTGTCTTGGCCGGTCAAAGCAAAATCGGGCATGGAACCCAGCACGGGCAGGGGCCTGGAGGCGAAGGGAAGGACGACGAACGCGGCCAGCAGGGCGAGCATGATGATGAGCAAAGCGCCCCAAACGACCCATTCCATTTTGCGTTCGGACAATTTTATTTTCTCCTATTCGAAGCCGCCGCCGCCGCCGCCGGCGGCAGCCTTGGATTTCTCGGCCACCCATTTGTCATACTCCGGCTGCGTGACGACTTTGATGCTGCCCCTCATGGTGTAATGGCCCATGCCGCAGAGTTGGGCGCAGTTGATCCAGTAAATCCCCAACTTCTTGGGCGTAAAGTGGGCGGGAAAGACCATTCCCGGGATGGCGTCCTGGGTAACACGCATCGGCTTGCAGGCGAAGCAGTGAATGACATCCATGGAGCTGATAAAGGCGATGACCGGTTTGTCCACGGGCACGACGAGGTCCTTGTTGACGAAGAAATTCTCCTTGAAACTGGGGTCTTTTTTATCCAAGCCGAAGGGATTGTCGCCGGTAATGAATTTTTCGTCGTTGGTGCAGAATTTCCCGTGCGGGCCCGGGTACCAGCCATTCCAGGTAAATTGCTGGGCGATGACTTTGATGACGGTCGAGTCTTTTTCGCTGGGGAACTTGTCCACCGCGCCCGACCAAACCGGGATGGCGAAGCCGATCAACAGCACGGCTTCAAAGGCGGCCACGATGCCTTCAAGGTAGGTGGAGGCGTGGCTTTTGACCCCGACGTAATCGGCCTTGGGATTGTTGCTTTTATGAAAGCGCATGACCACGTAAAAGAAGTAGCCAATCCAGCCCACGAACAGCAGCCCCATCAAAATGTGGACATAAAAAATCAACTGATCCACCCCGGCGCCCTGGCCGGAAGCGTCTGGAGGCATATTGGTCGGGGTGATGCCGTGATAGACGTACCAGGTGGCGGGAAGCAGCAACAAAAAGGAGCCAAAAAACATCGGCCAGTTTAATCCGCTTTTAGGTGAATCTTGCATGGGTTAGGCCTGGGGTTGCGAGGAGGGAGTTTTTGTTGGCTGCTCCCGGGCGGTGGCGGCGGCCCGTTTGGCCAGGAAAACAAAGAAGGAGGCGGCGCCGATGAGAACGGTCCCAATGAATCCCATTAAAGTGAAAATGCTGGCGTTGAGGCTGCGCGCCATGGCGGAATCGGATTTGCCGAAGCAAGCGGCGCAGGCGAGGGCAGGCGTTTCGGAGAGCAAAACAAATGCAACGCCCATCATGGCCCACAAAGCAAGTCGTTTCATAGGTAGCTGATGTGTTTAAGTTTGCGCAGGACGGATTTGCCGTAGCAGATGAGGCCCACACCGGCGACAAGAAACAGGATGGCCACCACCAGGAACGCGGCATGATGGCTGGAAGCGTACTCGCGCAGGAGCCAGACCCCGCAGAAAAAAGACAGCAGGATCGATAGGGCGATAAACACGATATGGAAGGCTTTGAGTGACATACTATCGGAGATGGATTTGGATGATGTTCTCGTGCGCCATGGACCACAAGGTAAGAAAGAATAAACCGGTGAAAAAGAAAGCGGTGCAGGAGAGGACCGCGTAAATCATCTTTTTCTCCGAAATCAAGTGCATGAAGAAGCCGGCCACCAGAAAGCCTTTGGCCGACGCGATGATGAGAGCGACGACGATATTGATTTCGTAGCTGCCAAAATTGATCAGCGACGCCCAGACCGTCAGGCCGGTGCCAACGGCCAGTGCGACGCCGACAATCAAGTAGCGCCGCATGTGGTGGCGCATTTCTTCGATGGTGTGCTCGTCAACGTGCAGCGTGCGAGTGGAGGATGAAGGTTCGCTCATAATAGATAAAGCACGGGAAAGAGGAAAATCCAGACCAGATCAACGAAATGCCAGAAGAGGCCGGAAACTTCCACGCGGTTGACGTAACGTTCGGGGTCTTGTTCCCAGACCTTGGCCAGCGGCCCCCAGATCGCGAAAATCACGATGCAGCCGGCAATGACGTGCAAGGCGTGCAGACCGGTCATGGTGAAATAGATCGCCAGATACGTATTATGCCACGGCCCGTAATTCTCCATCATGGGCTGTTTTGTGGTTGGGTCGATTTTGATGTCGCTCTTGGCGATGGTGATGGGCGGTTCTTCCGCGTGCTCAAGGGGCGGGTTGTACAGCTCTTCCGGCTTGTCGATGAAGCGCCCTTTGAACACAAACTGGTTGGTGGTGGAGGCCGCCGATTGCAAATGGCCGTCGAAGATGCGCCCATCCTTGAGGTTGACCTGATAGTGAATGAATTTGTCGTGGTATTCGAAGGATTTGATGCCCAGGAAGGCCAGGGCGCAGAGGATGGTGATACTTTGGTAAAACTTATAACGTTTGAACTGACCCATTTTGAGCGAAGCCCAGCTCAGAACGACGGTGACGCTGGAAAAAATCAGCACGATAGTATTGGTCATGCCCATCCAGATGTTGAGCCAGTGATGCGGCCAGGTTCCTTCCGGCGCGTTGACGCGCATGAGAATGTAGGAGCAGAAAAGCGCGCCAAAGAGCATCACTTCCGATGCCAAGAAGAGCCAAATGCCAACCTTGGCATTGTAAAGGCCGGTGTCCGGCCGGGGTTTAACTGCGTACGGGATTTCCATGTGGGATGGGTTCTGGTTGATCAGGCTCATTCTGCGGGGTGAAATCGCGGCTCTTGCCAGGGACGCTATATTCATAAGGGCCGCGCACGACTTCGATCTCCTTGTCAAAATTGCCATGCGGCGGCGGGGTCGGCGTCTGCCATTCCAGGGTGGTCGCCTCCCAGGGATTGTCGGAGGTGACTTTCTTGCCCCAATTGAGGCTCCAGAAGAAATTGATGATGAACGGAATTTGCGCCAGGCCCAAGGCCCAGACGGCATGAGAAACACTCGTGTTGAGTCCGATGATATACGGGCTGAGGCCGACAACGTCGCCGTTGGAGGCGTAAGTTGCGCCGCCGTCATACATGCGGCGGGACATGCCGGCCATGCCTTGAATGAACATGGGCATGAAAACCAGGTTCATGAAAACAAAGGAGAGGGCGAAATGGACCTTGCCCCAATACTCACTCAACATCCGCCCGGTAGCTTTCGGATACCAATAGTAAATGCCCGCGAAGAGCGCGAAGATGGTTCCGGGCGCAACGATGTAGTGGAAGTGGGCGATGACGTAGTAGGTGTCATGCAGGTGGATATCACTGGCGTTGAAACCCAGCGGCAGGCCGGTCAGGCCGCCAATGCCGAACATCGGCAGAAAGCCCAGGGCGAAGAGCATCGGCGTGTTAATGCGAATGGAACCGCCCCAGAGCGAAATAAACAGCGCCGTCAGGATGACGACCGACGGAATGGAGATCACCATGGTGGTCGTTTGGAAAAAGGTGGCGATGCGCACGCCCATGCCGGTCAGGTACATGTGGTGCGCCCAAACGATGAACGAGAGGAAACCAATGGCCAGGATGGAATAGACCATCGAGCGGTAGCCCCAAATTGGCTTGCGCGTGTTGTTGGCGATGACCTCGGTCACAATGCCCATGCCAGGCAGGATCAATACGTACACTTCTGGATGAGCCAAAAACCAAAACAAATGCTGCCACAGCAACGGACTACCGCCGCCGCTGATGTGCAGCAATTTCCCCGATACCACCAGGCCCGTCGGCAGGAAAAAGCTGGTGCGCAAAAGATTGTCCATCAATTGCAGGACGGCGGCGGCTTCCAGGGGCGGAAACGCCAAGAGCAGAAGGAAGGCCGTGACAAATTGGGCCCAGCAAAAGAAAGGCAGGCGCATCCAGCTCAACCCCTTGGCCCGCAGTTGAATGATGGTCGTAATGAAATTGACGGCGCCCAGCAAGGACGAATTGATCAGGCAGACCATCCCGATAATCCAGAAGGTCTGCCCGTTGGGACGCAAGTTCATGTCGGCAATGGTGGCCAGCGGGGAATAGGAGGTCCAACCGGATTTGGCCGCGCCGCCGGGAATGAAGAAGCTGGCCAGCATCAAGATCCCGCCCATGAAATAGAACTGGTAGCTGACCATGTTCACGCGGGGGAAGGTCATGTCGGGCGCGCCGATTTGCAGCGGGGTCACGAAGTTGCCGAAGGCGCCGAAGGCCAGCGGCACGATGGCCAGAAACACCATGATGGTGCCGTGCATGGCGCCGAAGGCGTTATAGAGGTCGGGCGAGATCACGCCGGTCTTGGACACCGCGCTTTCACCCAGCAGATGGTAGAGCAGCGGCCCGACAAGCGGGACGCCGGTGCCGGGATTGGCCATCTGCCACCGCATGACCGACATCAGGCATAAGCCGAGAAAGAGAAACATGAGGCCGGTGATGCCGTACTGGATGCCGATGACCTTGTGGTCGGTGGAAAAGATATATTTCTGCCAGAAGCCCGGCTCCTCGTGGTGCGAGGCCTGCGCATGAGTATCCGCGTGTAGTGTAGGCTGCATGACTTTTTACGGCGTTAATCGCGCCAATATTGGGTTGGACGGTAATATGCAGAAAAAGCCGATGTCAATGGAAATCATCATATCTTATCAGCTTCAGTTTTTATCGAGAACCATTAGCGTCAATAACGACGGCAGATAAATGATCGAAGCGAAAAAAAGCAGCCGTGCCCGCGGCAAGGTCAATTGCCGGGAAAACTGAAACGCACACCAAAGAAAGGCGATCCCCAACACCAAGGCCCCGACCAGATAAACAGGGCCGACCATTTTGAAGAGGAAGGGACACAGGCTCACGGGCAGCAGGCCCAGCGTATGGCTCAAGGCCTGGCGGCCGGTACGTTCTCCGGTGGGATCGACGACCGGGAGCATGACGAAGCCGGCCTGGGCATATTGGTCCCGATACATCCAGGCGATGGCCAGGAAATGCGGCAATTGCCAAAAACAGAGCACGGCGAACAGAGACCAGCCTTCGCTGGTGATTTCCCCGCGAGCCGCCGTCCAGCCCATGAGCGGCGGAAGCGCGCCGGGAATGGCGCCAATGACCGTGTTGAGGGTCGTGATGCGTTTGAGCGGCGTATAAACAAAGAGGTAACTGCCGATGGTCAACGCGCCCAAAACGGCGGTGATGAGATTGACCGTCAGGGCCAGATAGAGCAGTCCCAGCACACCGCAGGCGCCGCCAATCAGCAAAACCGCGTCCGCCGTCAGCCGGCCGGAGGGCAGGGGACGGTCCTGGGTGCGGCGCATTTTGGCGTCGTGCTCGCGTTCGAGCCACTGGTTGAGGGCGGCCGCGCCGCTGGCCAGCAGGGCGGTGCCAAAGAGCGTGTTGAACATCAGCGCCCACGACACCGGCGTGCGCGAACCCAGGTAAAACCCGACGAGCGTTGTCAACAAAACAAGGGCCGTCAGCCGCATCTTGAACAATTCACCCAGGACCGCGGCGCGCGACTTTTCCGTCACGGGCGTTTTGGCCAGCGGCGCGGGCACGACGAGTGTTTGCAGGGTGGCTTTCATCCTACTCGGCAGTCATGCTGGAGGACGCCAGCAAAGAAGTCACTTCATTTTTTTCCACCCGCAGGGCTTGAGTCACGGGAACGGCCAGCAATCGAAAAGAAATCAGTGAGGCCAGGCCGCCGGTGATCAGGCAGAGCGCGCCGCAGGCCACGTGGGCGGTGGCGACATCAGCGGACTTGCCGGTCCAGATGGTGAAGGCGCCGAGAAAAACCTGGGCCAGCACCAATCCAAACCAAAGGGCGGAAAAACGCGCCAGCGGGTGCCGCCATCCCAGAAAACGCCCGGCGCGCCAGGCACCCAGGGCGACCGCCGCAAAAATCAACAGCGCCAGGATGCGATGGACCATTTGCAATTCGACTTGCGCGGCGGTGATCGGGTTGTAGGCCAGAACTTCCAGGCGGTTTTGGTTGTAGCGCGCGATGGCGCGGGGACCGGTGTCAGGCCAAAGTTTGCCGTAAGCGGCCGGGAAATCCGGGATGGCCAACCCGGCGTGCTGATGCCGCATGGTCGCCCCCAGAATCAGTTGGGCCAGAATCAAAGCGGTGGTGGCGGTGAAGAAAAGGCGGAAATGATGACGATCCTCTTCCGCCTGAACGGGCAACCGCCGCCAAAAGTCGGTTTGAAACAAGGCGATGGAGCAGACCAGAAGGAAGAACAGTTGCGCCAGGGTGGCGTGAAAAATTCCCAATTCGTCCTTCAATTCCGTCACGCGCAAACCGCCCAGGACGCCTTGCCCCACCACGGCCACGAAAGCCGTGACGCCCAGGACACGCAACCATTTGGGGGACGGTTCGCATTTCGGCCAATAAAATCCAGCGACTAACGCGACCAGCCCAATGCCTGATAGCAGAAGGTTTTCCGCCGCATGCGCCGGGAAAAGCAGGCAAAGGCCCGCGCCGGCCGCAATGAAAACGCCGCCGGTCCAACGCAAGAGCGGGCGCGATTTGCGGCCGAACAACCAAAGGGCCAGGACGGTGGTCAGAAAACCAACCAGCGACGCTGTCAAGCGATGGGTATGCTCGAAGAAAACGCCCCCAATCCATTTGGAAACCGGGAAGAAAAACATGTTGTAGCCGCAGGAGTACGGCCAGTCCGGCACGGCCAGTCCAGCGCCATGGCTGGTCACCAATCCGCCCACACAAACCAAGACGAAAGTTGCCAGCGCGGTGAAAACCGCGTATCGCTGCAACCAAATATTCCTGGCCTGGGTTAAGCTCACATTCAACAACAACGAATAATAAACATCTGCCAACATCAAACAACGCCAGCCGAATCTGAGCGGTCGTTGGCGGGGCTCTTTCTTTAAGCCCAGCCTATTGGGGGGGCGGCACTTCGACTGTGAAGTTAGCCGTCACGGGGCTGTCCGCGACCGTGATGTCCTGGGCTGCGCCGGGATTGATGCCATGCACCTTCAAATGATACGCCGTCAAAGTGTAGCTGCCGGCTGGCACATTGGCGATCTTGAAATTGCCATCTGCATCCGTCACCGCAAAAAACGGGTGGGCCTGCACGCCCGCGTAGGCATACATCCAATTATGCACGTCGCATTTGAGCTTTACCATGACCTCGGGCGCTTTGATGCTGTCGGTCCACTTGGTATCGTTGACGTCGCCCTGGGCCGTTTCGGCGAAGTTGAACTCAGTGTTGCCATCGGCGGTGGGCAGGGCATGAATGTTGTGCATGAGTGGGTCGGAATTCTTGATCCGCACCGGCTGGCCCACCATCACTCCGAAGACGTAGGGATTGTAATTGCAGCCGATCTGGTCCAATTCGACAACTTCGGTCGGGGCGGTGAACTTTTTGCCTTCAAGTCCTTTGGAGATATAAACAAAGACATTGGCCAGGCCGTTGTCCTTGCCCACGACATAACGGCGGGTGGTGGGGATGGCAGGGTGCAATTTGCTGCAAGTATCGTCGTAGGGGATGGTTATCTCAGGCGGCGGCGTGCCTTTCAGAGTGACTTTGCCGGTAATATCACCGGCGGAGGCCCATTGCAACGAACCTGCCAGGACCACAACGGACAGTGACAATGTCAATTTATTCATACGTGTCGTAGTGTCGTGTTTAACCCGATCCGGCCAAAACACTAAGCGTGGCATAAAGCGAGCGCAAGCCCTATGTGAAACTTTTCACAAAGCTGAATCCTGGATGTAAGGGAAAGTCATGGATTGATCAGACGGCACGAGGTCAATCCGCCGTCCGTTGCTTTAACATGCTTTTGATCCAGGCAGGGCGTCGCCTGCAATCCAGCATCGCCTCCACGAACATGGTTTCGCCCTTCCTCCTATAATAAATGAATTAGGGGAATCGTTTGGACAACAGACGATGGCAACCAAAAACCTGATGATGAATACCCCCCACAGTTTCAGGGAGTCGATGTCTGAAAACAATGAGTCAAGGAAGTAGGCGCCCACACCCTGTTGCTGCTTGTCATAAAAACGGGAACTTTTCCGCCGTGCTCATGCGATCCAATGGCAAACACGGTATCCATTTTTTGCTGAAACTATACTACCGCACGGTCGGCGGATAGTCAAAATAAATGGCTGCGCCATTTCAACCATTTCAACGCTTCCGTCACCCCAGCGCTTCCATCACCCGCGCCATCTCCAAGGCGGTCTGGGCGGCTTCCGCGCCGCGATTGTGCTTTTTGTCCAGGCACCGCACCGTTGCTTGTGCTTCGTTTTCCAGGAGCAAAACCTCGTGGATGACGGGCAACGCGTGCTGAATCTGCAATTGCGCCAAGGCTGTGCTGACCGCGTTGGCAATCTGCTGCGCGTGGTCGGTCTGGCCGCGCAAGATCACTCCCAGGCAGATGACGGCGGAGCAGGGGGGGCGGAGACGGGCCAACCGCGCGGCCACGGCCGGGATTTCGAACGCGCCCGGCACACGCACCACGCGAATTTTTTTGATCCCGGCTTGCGCCAGAACGTTCTCGGCGGCGGCCAGCATGGCATCGACGTAGCGGGCGTTGTAGCGCGAGGCGACGATGGCAAAGGAGCCATGACGGCGGCGGATTTTTTGTTTTTGAACCGGTGTCAACATGGTCACTGGCGTCCGGAATTACACTTCGTGCCAATTATAAACTAACGCCATCAATCACGGGCAAATGGTGGCCCAATTGCAAGCCCAGCAGCAACCAGTCCTCTAATGTGCTTCGAAGGTCTTCCCGGCACTTTTCCAGCGACTTGCCCTCCGCCCATAAACCCTTGCATTTCGGAATCGTGGCGAAAAATCGTCCATTCTCCGTCAACTCGTAATGCGCCTTCCGCATCGCCCGTTCTATGTATTCGGTGAGCATAACCCTGAAACTCTAATCGGTTCCTTCGCAATATTCCAGCTTGCTTTGACGCGCCCCGTAATGCGTCAGTCACGGATGGCAGGGACGGCTCGCCGAGCCGTCTGCAGTTGATTTGTGCCGGGGCGGTCGCCTCGGCGAGGCGCCCCTGCCATTCCCCGACCCGCCGTCACTGACGCATTACCGCGCCCCGTCATGAAGTACATGCCACGACAGCATTCGATTTCGCCCCCCTCACAACAAATGCCCCATCTTCTCCCGCTTGGTCTTCAGATATTCTTCGTTGTGCGGATTGGCCCTGATTTTGATCGGGAGTTGCTCAACGATCTCCAGGCCGTAACCTTCCAGGCCCACAACTTTGCGCGGATTGTTGGTCAGCAGGGAAATGGTCTTGAGGCCCAAATCGACCAGGATTTGCGCGCCCAAACCGTACTCGCGCAGGTCCATGCCGTAGCCCAGTTTGAGGTTCGCCTCCACGGTGTCCAAACCGCGCTCCTGCAATTTGTAGGCCTTGATCTTGGAGGGCAACCCGATGCCGCGGCCTTCCTGCCGCATGTAAACGAGGACGCCTCGCCCCGCAACCGCGATTTGCCGCATGGCTTGGTGCAGTTGAGGCCCGCAATCACAACGGCGCGACCCGAAGACGTCGCCGGTCAAACATTCGCTGTGAACGCGCACCAGCACGTTTTTTTTCCCGGCGACCTCTCCGCGTACCAGCGCCAAATGATGCTGGCCGTCCACGTTGGAACGGTAGAGGTAGAGGTCGAAATCCCCGTAAGCGGTCGGCATTTTTACCACCTCGACCCGTTCGACCAGTTTCTCGCGGGTGCGGCGGTAGTGGATCAAATCGGCGATGGTGCCAATCTTCAATTTGTGCTTGCGCGCGAACCGCTTCAATTCGGGCAGGCGCGCCATTGAGCCGTCATCGCTCATGATTTCGCAGAGAATGCCGATGGGGCGGCGGCCGGCCAATTTAGCCAGGTCCACCGCGGCTTCGGTGTGGCCGGCCCGCTGCAAGACTCCGCCCGGCTTGGCCCGCAAGGGAAAAACGTGGCCCGGCTGGGCCAGGTCTTCCGGGACGGCGGTTGGGTCGGCCAGGATTTTGATCGTGCGCGCCCGGTCGCCGGCGCTGATGCCTGTGGTCACGCCCCGGGCGGCATCCACGCTGACCTGGAAGTCGGTGCGGTAATTCTCGGTGTTTTGCGCGACCATTTGTTCGATGCCCAGTTGTTTCAAGCGCTCGAAGCTGGTCGGAACGCAGATCAGGCCCCGTCCATGCTTGGCCATGAAGTTGATGTCCTGAGCCGTGACGCATTCGGCCGCCATGATGAGGTCGCCTTCGTTTTCGCGGCCGGGATCATCAACCACGACCACCATGCGCCCCTTGCGCACATCACCGAAGACCGCTTCAATCGAGTCAAGCTCCTGTTTCATATCCACTGGAAGTGAACCGAAAGGCCTGCCTGTTGGCAAGTGGGGCTTGAATTTATTCGGACGTGATGAGATCATTGGGCAATGAGAATATCATGCTCATGGCATGTTGCCGGTGCAGCAGCTTCGTGTAGGACTAGGAGCAGATGAGGATGTTCTAGGATTCGGCGGCCTTTTCAGCTGGAATTGCCCTGGCGGATTTTCTTTTCCACGGCAGAAACCAGACTGCGGCAAGCGCCAAGACGCCCGCGGCGCAGAGATACAGCCCAATCCGCAGACTCCCAGGACGGTAGGAAAAGCACACGGTTGATCTTCCCGCAGGGAGCGAGACCGCGCGGAAGCTGTAGTCCGCACGATGGATCGGCGCCGGCTCGCCGTTCACGGTGGCTGACCAGCCCGGAAAATAAGTGTCCAACAACAGCAGATAACCGGGGCGGCTGAGTAACGCGTCCATTCTGACCTCATCCGGTTCATAGGAGATCATACGCACGGACCCGTCCGCCGTTGTCGCGGCAGTCGGGCCGCCAACGGGAAGCTTCGGCGGCGCGGGTCGGTCTTCGAGCAGCAAAACCTGTCGAGGATCAAATCCCTCGGAGGAGACGCGGGCGAGGACGGAGGCCCGGTTCGGTTCCACTTGATCCTCGAACACCAGAAGAGCGCGGTCCCGGCACGCCTTGAAGCGGTAGATGGCGATCTCGTTCGAATAAACCAAATCATACACCAGCGGGTTCATCGGACGCACGCTTGCCGACAAAATATATTTTACATTCAGGAGCGAGAAAGTCTTCGGAATCCCCGCCGGGATGCGGAAGAAATCGAAATCGCCCGCGTGTCCTGTGAGTAGCTCCTCATAACGCCGCACGGCCATGAAATCAGAACCTCGCGCGTCACTCAGGCCGAAGACTTCCGCGGAGTTGGGGCCGAGCACCGACCCGTCACCAAATATTCTGAAGAGTGAATCGTCCTTTTGCAGCCACGCAATGGCCGGAGTCCGTGGATAGTAGAGTGCGCGTGGGATCGACGGGTTATAGCCGGTGCCAAAGCAGAGCAGATCGACCGCGGTCCAACTCAAGCAAACAACCATCTGAATCCAGGCGTTCAGACGCGCGGGCCACAAGGCCAAAAAGACCGTGATGACCGTTCCAGCCTCCAAAATTAGAAACTGACGACTCAGAAAGGCCCGGTGAGATGAATCCAAAGTGTGGATGTTCGAGGCTATGGCAAGCCAAAAGCAAAGAAGCGCCGCGCCAACCATCGCGCAGAACCCAGCGACAACCATCAGCGTTTGGCGACGAGTCATCATCAGGCTGAATTCATCCCAACCCAACCCGGCCAGCACCGCCACGCTGAAACCCGCGATGAGAAGCAGGCGCATCTGGCTCACATAGCAAAGAACGGGCAACGCCCGCATCAAGGCGGGAAAAGGCCGGACGCCGTAAATTACGAGCATCGATCCGATGGCGAGAAAGAAGAAGAATTTGGTGAATTTGCCGCGCCATCGCGCAATCGCACAGGCCGCAAAAAAGAGCGGAAGGATTCCCACATACCCCGTCCTCTCATTAAAATTTTGCAATTCGCGCCATTTCAGGAGACTTGGCAAGTCTTCAAATCCCACGGCAGGATTGCCCAAGACGTTAGGCAGCAGAAAATGGACCAGCGAGGCCAAGCTGAGGTGGTATGACCATCGCTCCAACGAAGCCGAGGATTGAGCGCTCGAGCTTTGGCCGTAATACTCCAGAAATGGGAGAATCTGGGGTGCCGCCAGGAACAATCCAACGGCGACGGCGCCTGCCAACAAACCCACTCGTTGGAACACCTGCTCCCAGCCATGCTCCATGAGGCGGAACAGAAAATAGAGCACCACAACTATCGTAACGTGTATCATGGTTGGGGGATGGCCTCCCAAGATCATGAAAGCATAGGCGATCGCGAATCCGCCCCAGGCGCGAAGAGCGGGCGCTTCAACTGCATTCCCTGGTCCATTCCTGAATGATTTCTCCACGAAATAGAGCAACAACGGCAGCCACATCGCGCTGTTCACTTGGGGGTGACCGAGCCAGACAATCATGAACCCGGACAAACTAAAGACCAACCCCGCCAGAAAAGCGCCCGCAGGCGACACGCCCAGAAGGCGGACGTAAATCAGAGTGAACCAGCCAGCCAGGCAAAGCTTTAAAAAGGCGCTCGGACCGCTCGCCGAAAAGGGATCCAGCGGCGACAACAACAAGCGAATCGGAAAGAGCAGCGCCCCTTGAATGGCCCCGAGGTTGGGCATGCCACAGCATAAATCAGGATTCCACAGGGGAAAACTTTTTTGCTGGTGAACAAACTCCTGCGTGGGCAGAAATACACAGTATTGATCGCTCAGCAGTTTGTTGGATGGCTTTATGGTCTGATTCCACGGTGGCATTTGCAGCACTCCATCCGCCGGTACCAGCCCTTTGCCCATGAATAGCGACTCGTGCAGAAGAACCAGTACCACACCTGCCAGTGCCGCGAACCAGAAAACATCGCGTGCGGATTTCAGCAGCACCGGCTGATTTCCCACAAAGCCTTTTTCGGCCGGGTTCACGAGTTTTTTATGGACATTTTGCTGAACAACTAGTCCGCGATTATTCAAAATCTCAAGCCTAATTTCCACACTTTTCGCGGCCGGGATCATCGACCACGACCACCATGCGTCCCTTGCGCACATCGCCGAGAACCGCTTCAATCGAGTCAAGCTCCTGTTTCATATCCACTGGAAGTGAACCGAAAGGCCTGCCTGTTGGCAAAGGGGGCTTGATATTATTCGTCCTGCAAGAAGTATTGAATAAGCATAATCAATACGGGGGTTCAAAAAAAAAATGCCCTTGGCGAAGAATTGGGGAATGATTTTTTAGCCGGGATATGTGTTTTGAGCCATGCCGCACATAAGTCTAAAAATCAGCCCTATAGGGCCGCCGGCTGGAACGGCTTGTCCGGCGTCAGAAGACTCCGCCAAGAAAAAGCTCGTCTGCCAAAGAAAAACGGACATTATTCTTCGATGCACAAGAAGCGACGGCGCGTTCTTCTCGCGGTGGCCGTGATCGTGATACTCGGCGTAGCTATCGTTCTTTCCTTGGAACCTTGGGAACCTGTTTATCAAGGGAAGCCGCTGAGTTTTTGGTTGCAAGCCTACCGCATTCCGCCGTTTATGACGCCGGCGAAGCAGAGATGGTCACCATGGACATACCTCCGCGTGGGATCGCCGATTTTTCCTGGGGCTTGACTTCGACCATTAAGGATTCGGCAGTTATCGCCCTGTGGGCCATTGACCCCGATGCGGCCAGGAAAGCCGGCATCAAGCCTCCCCAACCTTGATCATTTGCAGTTGGCGCCAGCAACAATCCGGGAGATTACCAAGAATTGAGGGTTGCCGTGACGCTGGACAGAACTCAGCCTTCATGAGATGATTGGCCCATGAGACCATCATGCTCATGGCATTTTGCCGCTGCAGCAGCTTCGTTTAGGCCCAAAAGCCAAGGCGTGGGGCCGTGGTGCTCACATCACGCCGGGCGAAGCTCGAGGACGAGATCTTACCGGACCAGCTATCGAGGCCGGCTAGGTATAATACCTATCGGACCACTGGGAAATGATTACGCCCAGTGTAACCATGTCAAGCCAGTCAAAGAGGGGTGCCCGGTGATGCGGGGCGAATCAAACNNCAAACCAAATCAAACCTGCGGCAGGTATAAAATGTCTCGAAAAGGGACAAGGTGGCGGCAAAAACGGCCGTTGGAATGCCGGTGGGTCAAACCCAGTCAAATTAGGTTTACGCGAGTTTGGCCGAAAACACGACAATCCTGAGCGAGATGCTTATGATAAGATCCATCTTGTGGGTGCTGGCGGCGTGTTTCTTAAGCGGACCGTGCCTTGAATCAATGGCCGCCGGCAGCGGCGACGCGGCTTTTAACCAGCTCGCCGATGAATATTTGACGGGTTTTCTGGCGTGGCGGCCGCTACAAGCGATGCAGTTGGGCTTCCACCAATATGACGGAAAGCTGACGGATTACAGCCGCGCTTCCATTGACGGGGAAATCGTCCGGCTCAAGGAGTTTGATCGCCGGTTGGACGGGATGAATATCGCGACGCTGGGTCCGCAGGCGTATTTCGATTTCCGCAATTTGCGCGCGGGTATCCGGCGCGAGTTGTTCGGCATGCAAGAGATGGGGGCCTATTCGCGCAACCCGATGACTTATGCCGGGGCGCTGGACGTCAGCCCGTATATCAAGCGTGACTTCGCGCCGCTGGAGCAGAGGGTGCGCGGGATCATCGCTATTCTCAAACAAGCGCCGGAGGTTGTGGCGGCGGGCCGCGCCAATCTGCAAGATGCGCTGCCCAAACCGTGGGTGGAAGCGGCCATTGAAGTGGGCGACGGCTCGGCGGATTTTTTGGAGAAGGATCTGGTGGACGCCCTCAAAGATGTCAAGGACGCAGGATTGCGCGCGGAATTCAATACGGCCGACCAGCGGGCCGTCGCGGACATGCGCGGCTTTGTGAAATTCTTGAAGGACGAGAAATTGCCCAGGGCGAACAGCCCGTTTGCGCTGGGCGCGAGCAATTTCGCCAAAATGCTGCGCGAGGGGGAACTGATCACGCAGTCGCCGGATGAGGTTTTGCAAATCGGGCTGGCGGACTTGCGCCGGGAACAGGCGCTTTTCTCGGAGACGGCGGCAAAGATTGATCCGACGCACAAGCCGATTGATGTTTTCAACCAAATTCAGAGCGATCATCCGACCGCCCAAGGATTGATCCCCGACACGCGCAAGGACCTGGAGGCCATACGGAAATTTATGATAGACCATCACATTGTCTCGATTCCGTCCGAGGTGCGTCCGCGGGTGGAAGAAACGCTGCCGTTCGATCGGGCGGGCAGCTTCGCCTCGATGGACAGCCCCGGCCCGTTTGAGACGAAGGCGACGGAAGCCTATTATTATGTCACGCCGGTGGAGACAAACTGGACGGCGAAAGAAAAGGAGGACTGGTTGCGCGCGTTCAATTATTACACCAGCGACGTGGTTTCCATCCATGAGGTTTATCCGGGGCATTACGTGCAGTTCTTGTGCATGAACGCCTCTCCCGCCACGCGGCTGGAGAAAATTTTGGGCAGCTACGCTTATATTGAAGGATGGGCGCATTACTCGGAGCAAATGTTGATTGACGAAGGCTACGGCGAGGTTGGGCTGGCGGCGGGCCAGCAACCTGTCGCGCTCAAAGCGGCGAAATACCGGCTGGCGCAACTGGACGAGTCCATGTTGCGTGTGTGCCGCCTCTGCGTGGCGATAAAGATGCATTGCCAGGGGATGTCGATGGAGGAAGGCACGAAGTTTTTCCAGGACAATTGCTATTACGGAGAGAAGCCGGCCCGCGCCGAGGCGAGGCGCGGGACCTTCGATCCGGGATATGCGAACTACACGCTGGGCAAGCTGATGATCCTCAAACTGCGCCAGGATTATCAAGCGCAAGAAGGGGCAGGGTATTCGCTGGAGAAATTTCACAATGAATTTCTGCGCCACGGCATGCCGCCCGTGCCGCTGCTGCGAGAGGTCTTGCTCAAGGACTCGCGGTTGTGGGAAAAGGCGCTTTGACCGATGCAGAATACTTGTATGACATCGCCCGTGATTCAGAAAAACCCAAGGCGCCTGACTATGAAATGGAAGCTCATCACCACCACAATCCTGCTTATGACCGCAGCCATGTCTCCGACTTCTCGCGCTCAAAGCGCCACTTTTGCCGACGACACCACATTCCTGCAAGGGCACACCGAGGTCATCGTGTTGGGGGACAAAAGCGGTCAAGGGAAAGTCGCAGTGGCGCCAGCCTGGCAGGGCCGGGTGATGACGAGCACGGCGGAGGGGGATGGAGGCGCGAGCTTTGGCTGGATCAATCGCGACTTGATCTCGTCCGGCAAACTGACGCCCCACATGAACGTCTTTGGCGGCGAAGACCGCATCTGGCTCGGGCCGGAAGGGGGTCAGTTTTCGGTCTTCTTTGCCAAGGGAGCCACGTTTGAATTCAGCAACTGGTTCACGCCTGCGGCGGTGGACACGATGCCTTACGAGATTGTCAGCCGATCGGCGAGCAAAGCGAGATTTGCCGCCCGGTTCGTGCTCACTAATTATTCGGGAACACAATTTGACGTGAAGGTGGATCGTATTGTTCGGATTCTTGAACCCGGTCCGGCGTGGAAAGAACTGGGGCTGAAGCCGGTCCAAAACGTGAAACTGGTCGCCTTTGAAGGCGACAACAAGATTAGCAACGCGGGCCGGAACGCCTGGGACAAGGCCACGGGCCTGCTTTCCATCTGGATTCTGGGCCAGTTCAATCCCTCGGCCGGCACGACCATCGTGGTTCCGATCAAGACCGGGCCGGAATCCGAGTTGGGCGTGAAGGCGACTTCGGATTACTTTGGAAGCATTCCGCAGGACCGGCTGGCCGTGAAGGACGCGGTGATCTATCTCAAAGCGGACGGAAAATTCCGCAGCAAGATCGGCATCAACCCAAGGCGGAGCAAGAAGGTGCTGGGCAGTTTCGACGCGGACAGCCACATGCTGACGATCGTGCAATTTTCGCAGCCTGACGGCGTGACGGATTTCGTCAACTCACTGTGGAAGCTGCAGGACAATCCTTACGGCGGCGACGTGGCCAACAGTTACAACGACGGTCCGCCCACGCCCGGCGCCAAACCGCTGGGTCCGTTCTACGAACTGGAATCCTCCTCGCCGGCGGCGATGCTGGCTCCCGGCGGGAGCATGTCGCACGTCCATCGCACAATTCATCTGACAGGGCCGGAAGAGGCTCTGGACAAAGTGGCCAGGAGTGTTCTTGGTGTTTCACTCGATGACGTCAAGGGCGCCTTTGCGAAGTAGTGCCCCGGCGCTGGACTGCCGCAAAGCCGGGCACGATGCCCGGCTAACGAATGTTCGTCAACAAAACGAACGCTTGCCAAGAGGTGAAATTGAGCTAGATTCATGAAGGGGAGCTATGGAGCCAGGAATTCATGATTGCAACTCTAGATCCGAAGAAAGGAGGTTCGCCGCATCGTAGGAGGCACAAACTCGGTTTCTGCTTTCAAAACACGCCGGCAGAGGGAGGCTGCGCCTTTACTCTGATCGAATTGCTGGTGGTCATTGCCGTCATCGCGATCCTGGCCTCCATGCTTTTGCCTGCGTTGAGCAAGAGCAAAATGGAGGCGCAAAAGACGTATTGCCTCAACAATCTCAGGCAGATTGGATTATTCCTGCAAATGTACACCGACGATAACAGCGACGTCTTTTGCGGCCATCGCCTGATGATGCCGAACCAGTTGCCGGACGCCGACGATTGGTGGGGCAATTACCTTGGCCCCTATTGCAAGGGCAACTCCAATGTGTTCCATTGTCCCGTGCTGGTGGGCAAGCGCAATCAATATACGCCCGATTTTGTGTGGAGTTGGGCACCGTTTGATATACAGCATCCAGGCGACCGGGTCGGTTACGGCTGCAACAGTTTCTTTTTATTTTCCGACCCGCCCTATGCCGCAGGAAGTTATGGGGGGACCGGGTGGACTTTTGAACCCCGGCCCGTTCAAACGCGGCATGGTCAAGATTCCCTCGCAGTGCCTCACCCATGGCGATGATGAGGGATATTGGAGCATGAGCATGTGGTGGCCGAACGCCGTCATGGATGGCTCCAATCCGGACTTTGAAGGCGTGGCCACGCGGCATGGACTGAGCAACGTGCGAGGCAAGAACGCGTTGGGAACGCGCGGAGTGGTCGTGTTTGTCGATGGCCACTCGGAAGCGCGCCTGGACAAGGACATCAATGCCCCGGCTGACGGCAGTCTCATCAACGTCAAATACTGGGATCCGCTGCTGCACTACAATGAATGAGGCATTCGCATTTATGGGCGTCCCATATGCAGTGCGGAGTCTCCTCCGCCCTTCGTTGCGTTAGCTTCTGTTTGGCTCTAAAAAGCTTACAGTTATTTCGTGCCCCCATTGCGCCTGACCATTTGGCGGAGTAGGTTTATCTTATGAGCACGAAGGCGCGATTCCTGATTTGTTCGCCCGACCATTACGAGGTGGACTATGTGATCAACCCGTGGATGGAGGGGAACGTGCATAAGGCATCCCCTCCGGTTGCGGCCAGCCAGTGGGAAGCGCTGCGAGGGTTGCTCGAACAAGAGGCCGACTTGGAGCGAATCACGCCGCAACCAGGGTTGCCGGATATGGTTTTTACCGCAAACGCAGGCGTGGTGGTGGGCCGGAAATGTGTTCTGAGCCGCTTTCTGCATCAAGAACGCCAGGGGGAGGAGCCGTATTTCAAGAAATGGTTCAAGAAACAACGTTTCGAGGTCTTCGAACTGCCGGCGGACCTTCCCTTCGAGGGTGCAGGCGATGCGTTGTTTGATCGCGAACGGGGCTGCGTCTGGGCCGGATATGGCTTCCGCAGCGAACTGGCGGCCCACCCGCTCCTGGCGGAATGGCTGAACATCGACGTCCATTCGTTGCGTCTGATTGATCCGCGGTTTTACCATTTGGACACTTGTTTCTGTCCGTTGGAAGATGGATGCGTGTTGTATTATCCGGCGGCTTTTGATGCTTACTCCAATCACGAGATCGAAAAGAGGGTGCCGGAGGAGAAGCGAATTGCAGTGGGCGAAACCGACGCTACGCGGTTCGCCTGCAACGCCATTAATTTGGATCGGCGCATCATCCTGAACCAGGCCAGCGCGGAGTTGCGGAGCCGGTTGGAGGCGACCGGCTTTTCTGTCTTCGAAACCGCGCTCGGCGAATTCATGAAAGCGGGCGGATCGGCGCGATGTTTGACATTGCGCGTGAACGATCCGGCTCCAGCGGGCGCCAAAGCCGCCACGAGCGTGCAAAGCCGGGAGGTCAGGCTGGAAGGCCATTTGCTTGACTCTGGTTTGCTGGATCGCGCGCTGGAAGCCACGATTCACAACGGGGGCAGTTTTCAAATTCTGCATTTCAATCTCGGCAAACAGCGGCAGAGCACTTCGCACGCGGAGATCAAGATTTCGGCGCCATCGGGAGAGGTCTTGGACACGGTCATGGCCGGGGTGATCGCGCTGGGAGCGGTGGCGGCGCCGACGGAGGAGACCGATGCGGAGTTAAAACCGGTGACGCAGGCCGGGGTCGCGCCGGAGGATTTTCTGGCGACGAATATTTATCCGACGGAAGTCCGCCTCAACGGACAATGGCGAGGGGTGCAGGACCAGCGCATGGACGCGGTGATTGTGGTGGACTCAAGGCTGGAAACGGCTCGTTGCGCTCTATTTCGGAATTTGAAGAATGGGGAATTGGTCGTGGTGGGGAGCGCCGGCGTGCGGACGGTTCGAAAAACCGAGTCGCGGGACGACCGCGGGCGAGGGTCGGCGGAGCATGAATTCTCGTTCATGGGCGCGGGAGTCTCAAGCGAGCGTCGCGTGGAATTGGTCGTGGACCAGATTTCGTGGGAGATGCGCCGGCTGCGCGAACAGGGCGGGCGAATCGTCGTCGTGCCCGGCCCGGTGGTGATTCACACCGGAGCCGGCGAATATCTGGCGTGGCTCGTGAGGGCTGGATACGTCCAGGCCGTCCTGGGTGGCAACGCCATCGGCGCGCATGACATCGAGCAAGCGCTGATGGGAACTTCGTTGGGTGTTGATTTGAAACAGGGCAAGTCTATGGAAGGCGGCCATCGGCATCATTTGAAGGCCATCAACACGATTCGCCGTTGCGGCAGCATCGCGCGCGCGGTGGAAATGGGCGTGCTGACGAGCGGAGTTTTTTACGAATGCGTCCGTCGCGGCGTCCCGTTTTCCCTGGCTGGTTCCATCCGTGATGACGGTCCTCTGCCCGATACGCAAATGGATTTGATCAAGGCGCAGGAAGACTACGCGCGCCTGCTCAAAGGCGCGGATTTAATTCTGATGCTCTCCTCCATGCTGCATTCCATCGGCGTGGGCAACATGACCCCGGCGGGCGTAAGGCTGGTGTGCGTGGATATCAACCCGGCCGTGGTGACGAAGCTGAGTGATCGCGGTTCGGTCGAATCGGTCGGGCTGGTGACCGATGTCGGGTTGTTTTTAAATTTGTTGACGCAACGGCTGCGAAAGCTGGACGGGGAGCGGATGCCATAGTGAAATCTTTTCCGAAGGGTGCGGAAAAGATTGAATTTTTACACTTGCATTTAAGTCAATGCATGATAGTGTGTAATTGGTCGCGCTGGGCCGGCCGCTGAAGCCGGCGGATCAGGCCGGCGTCTGGTTCTTTGACATTTTGCGGTTAT
>PLIU01000276.1 GCA_003140095.1 Verrucomicrobiales bacterium
TTGCCTGCGCAATCACTATCAACTCGCCCTCTTGCTTTCAGCCAGCGCAGTTCTCCGCTTTCTTGTCGAACCCGATATTCGATATCGTAATGGCTGCAGGCCTTGATCGCACGGGCGAGCGCGTCTGCGACACTTTGTCGGTCTTTTTCAAAAACGGCCTGGAGATAGGCTTCCGCAGGCAGGCCATTGGCCGCCGCGTCCGCTTTGATTGAGAACAAGCGGGCTGTGAATTCGTCTGCGACCAAACGGTCGTTGACGATGTCCCAGGTCCATGTCCCGATGGAACCTGCTGCGAGCGTCGAATGGAGCCGCGCTTGGGTTTCGCGCAACGCCTTCTCGGCCTGCTTTCGTTCGCTGATATCTCGCGCCACTTTCGAAGCGCCAATGATCTTTCCGGTTGAATCCTTGATCGGAGAAACTGTGACCGAGATGGCGACCATGCTTCCATCCTTGTGCACCCGTTCCGTATCAAAATGTCTTACGTTTTGCCCGGCCCTGACGCGGTTCAGGATTTCCTCTTCCTCCTGCTGGCGTTCCGGCGGAATCAACCGCATAATCGGCTGGCCCACCATCTCGCAAGCCGGATAGCCAAAAAGCCTTTCCGCGCCTGCATTCCAACTGGTGACCACCCCTTGCAAATCTTTGCCAATAATGGCGTCGTCCGAGGATTCCACGATGGCGGCCATTCGTGCCGCAGTGGCTTCGACCCCCTTGCGCTCCGTGATGTCGTTGCCATAGACGCGCACTCTCTTTGTTTCTGGAATATAATTGATGGTTTGGGCGTAGTAGCGTCCGCCCGCCGCGATCTCCCGCCGCAACGGCTCGCCTTGCCCTTCGCGCAAAGCAGAGGCGGCCTCTTCCAATCCAGCCAGCCACGGATGCTGCATCCCCTGGCTTTCCAGATCGGGGAGAAACCGGAGGGTGAAAGGGTTCACGTAGTGAATGGTGCCTGTCGCCACATCCAACTCAACAATGTGGCTCGGATTGCGTTCCGGGAAAGAAGCCAGCCAAGCCGCCTTTTCTTGCGCCTGCGCGCGTTCACCCATTCCCGTGTTTAGGACGAACAAGCCCAAGGACAACAGCGTGACACTTAGAAACACGCCCAACGGCAGAAGAAGAAAAGTCGTATTGGAAATCGCCCTTTCCTTTTTCTGCCGCTGATCAAGCAAGAAGTATTCTTCATCCTCAAGTGACGTGATCAGGCGACGGATGCCATCTGAAAGCTCAATCCCCTTACCGGTGGCAATCAATTGCTCGGCAGCGGGAAGGCCTTCCTTTCGGCGGGCCGCGATGGTCTGGTCCCCCCAGTCAATGCGTTGGTCAACTAGAGGATCAAGCTGATCGAGGCGAGGTTGTTGTCGTGGATTGTCAGCCGTCAGTTTGCGCAGAGTGGCAATTTTGGTGTGAAGATCGTCTTTGACACCTGCTCCTTGTTCCAGAAAGCGAGCATCACCCGTGTTGATAAAACTGCGCTGGCTGCTGCCTATGGCAGCCATGCCCGCCGATACTCCCTCAATTTCCTTGAGCACCTCCTGCGTGTGGCTGACCCAGGCGGCGCTTTCTTGAAGCTGGTAGGTGAAATGGTAGGCTACTCCGGCCGCCGCCAGGAGCGACACGATGCCGATCACAAACCCTCCGGTGGTCAACGAGTCCAGCGACCACTTGAACTCGCGTTTGCTCCGGCCCAAGGCCAGCATGCCGAACCCCAATAACATGAACCCCGCCTCGGTATGAATGGCCATACCTGTGTAACTCCACCAACGCGCGCTGAATAACGCATCCGAGGCATAGCCGACGAACGCGAAGCCACTCACAACCATCAGTGCCAGCCCCAGCGCCGCCATAAGGGGACGCCGCAATCGCGTTGAGGCTGGTTGCGATGCCGCCAACAGCGAAACGCCTGTCAACACAAAGCAAAAAGCCGTGGCCGGCGACATCCGCCCCGGTTGTGATATTCCCACCCGAAAGTCCGCATCGCGAAACAGCCATTGATCCTTGCCAAAATCCCAACCGGAAAAATATTTACTCAGGTTCCATGCTCCCAATGCCATGACCACAGCCGCGAGCAATGTTGCCCAGAAGCGGGCTGGCGCGGCTAATTTCGCGGACGATAGAATCGCCAGTGCAACCCCGCTTAATAACATTCCCATCGCCGTAGTTGCCTTCATTGGCACTTGGCCGGGGAAAACACTTTTCAGTACGGCGAAGTCGAACCTCCAACCCACCAGCACCAGCGCGCCAATCGTCCCCACGATTAGACCCAGTATCAACTCGAGCCTAAGCTGCGGTACATTTCGATTCGGCCCGGCGGTCATAGCCATCCTTGGCCGTATAAATGACGCGCGGGAATTTTGCTTCGCCGCGCCTTATTGCACTCTGACATTTCTATGACGAAAATCGGAAAACTTTTTGCGTGCCATTCTGGTGGTCTTGGTTGAGGGGGATAGCCGGGAGAGAATGGGGTTTGAATTGAGAGGAACGTAGCATGATTGACATTGCGGAGGGCCAACACTTCCGCCTTACCGACTTTGTTCGAGGGAAAGGGAAGACGAATGCTCTTACTTTTCGTAAGAGTCCGGCTGTACGGGTGTGATCCCAGTCAAAGGCATGTCGAGAAGGCTATCGGCAGATTCGGGGAAATGCTTTAGCCGTATCATCGAGAGCAGCATCCAGTTGACCATCGTTTAGCGGCTTTTGAGTCCATTGCGGTTTTTTGATTTGGGACTCCTCGCGTCGTCGCCGCAAATTCTCGCTAGGGAAACACCACATATCGCGCCATTACGCTGGATTCCACCGCTGTGACCATTACCATGAAGTACCAGAACGAGTATCGGCAACGACAGCAGCAAAAACACCGGCGCCAACGACGGCAACGCCCAACTGCCCGCCATTAACATCCGACTGGGATTTCGACAAAAAAAGTGCCAGCAGAAGTGCCAGCAAACCTCATCTGGTGGGGGTTAAATTGAGTTAAAAAGAGTCGGCTGGAGTTATCCTTGACATAAAATATAAACGCTTTAAATTCAAGACATCAGCGATGCCATAGACAGTTGATTTCGAGTGACTTGTGGAAGGCGGGATGCGTTCGATTCCGACCCTCGCCTCCAAACCTAACCGTGTGTGCGGCAATGGTTTGGATTGGCCTGAATGTCGGACTTCCAGCAAAAGTTCCAGCAAAACGACCGATGCGGCACCTTTCTGCTCCGACCCGTCGCTAACGCTGTGAAACCGATTCGTCGTAGCCTCCGGTTCCGTGAGTTACGACGTGAAGACGAAATTTCTCATGTTCCGCTCCAGCAAGAGCGGGTACTATTACTGGCAGGACAACGACACCGGGAAGCAGGCGACGTTGGGCACCACCGACAAGCGGGAGGCCCAGCGCCTGCTCCACGCTAAGAACGAGTCGTATTGCACGCCCACCTCCGCCATCAATCTCCAAATCGCCCGCGCCTACCTTGACGCCGCCGATCCCAAATTGCACACCCGCACATGGCAGCAGGTCATGGAGCAGATCGTTTCCGAGAAAAGCGGTGAAACCCGCGTCCGCTGGGTGACCGCCATCCATGATAAGAATTTCGACGCCCTCCGAAACCTGCCCATGCTGGAAACCCGTGCCGACCACTTCTTGGCCGCTCTCGCCGACCGCAAGGTTTCAACCAATTATTACCTCCGGCGCGTCCACAACTACGCTCTGGGGATGGATTGGCTGCTCAAGGCTAGTATCCCGAAGCGCCAGTCTCGCTGGTACGGGAATCAAGCCCCCCATTATTCATTTTGGTGAAGAGCTCACGGCCGTTTTGAAAAGCCTGCCGCAATCCGGGCCGTTGTTCCCCAACCTGATGAAGATGGCATCCAAAGACCGGGCCAACGAATTCCGGCAACGCTGTCATGGTCTAGGGATTACGGGCGCCACCCTCCATTGCTATCGTTATGCGTGGGCCGAACGCGCCCGCAAGTGCGGCTTTCCCCAGCGATTTGCGCAGCAGGCGCTTGGCCATAACTCAAAGGCTGTTCACGCCGCCTACGCAAAGAAAGCCGAAGTGCATCTGCCAAGCTTGGAAGATTGGGGCAAGCGGATGAAGGAGAAAGTGCTCCAACATCAAATTGAAGACTTCGACACCGATCTCTCGTTATTCAACCACTTGGTTGAAACGTTCCCTGACGGTCCATATTGGCACCGGAGAATTAAGGGTGTCCTAGCCGCCGCCGGATTCGCCACGCGGCGCATCGAGCGCGAAGAGGCCCATCCGATCTGGCTGGCTTGGCTGACGCGTACGACATTTGATCTGGCAATTGATAACAGGACGGCCATCAAACAAATCCGCAAAGTCCTCAATGACGGTGGCATCAAGATTGCCCGCGACGAGTTCAACATCATCGACCGGCGCGGCGACAAACTCAAGTGCGTCTTCCTGCTCGATCTCGGCGTACCCGGTGTCACATAATTCGTCATGCGCCGCACCGCTATGAACTCCATAGCCTCGGCGGAGCGGCCGTACATTTCCAAGTCCAAATTCCTTTGGGGCAGCCATTGCCGGAAGCTGCTCTGGTATGCTTACAACGCCAAGGACCAGATTCCAGAGGTTGGCGCCGCGCAGCAGGCCATCTTCGATCAAGGGCACGAAGTCGGCGCGCTGGCCAAATCACTTTACCCCGGCGGCATCGAGGTCAGCGCCGACGTGACCGAGTTCGAGCAGGTGCTCCAGAAATCTCTGGAGGCCGTCAGGCAAAGGCAGCCGCTGTTCGAGGCTGGATTCATTTACAACGGCGGGTTCGCCCGCGTGGATATTCTGAATCTCGTCGCGGAGGACGCGTGGGTCATCATCGAGGTCAAATCCGCCACCGAAGTCAAAGACGTGAACCTGCTCGACCTTGCCTTTCAGGCATTTGTCTACAACGGTGCGGGCCTGAGCATCCGCCGCTGCTGCGTGATGCACGTCAATCGCGATTACATTCGGCGCGGCGAAGTTGAGTCGAAGAAGTTTTTCAAGCTCGTCGATGTCACCAAGGATGTGTCCGACCTGGGCCGTGAGACCGAGCCGCAACTGGAAGAAATGTTCGGCGTCATCCGGCGCAAGCAGGAGCCGGACATAAAGATCGGGCCGGATCGCCGTGGCGCAGGAAGTTCTCGCGCACCAGCCGTTGATCAATCCAACTGAACTGCGCCGGCACCTGCCGCAGGCGTTCCGGGCGCAGGATTTTCTTTTTGCATCATAAACAATGTTTCCTTTCGCAAGTCTCCTGGAGGGTTGATCCAGAATGTCCTGCCCTTTTGCTATCAAACGCCGGGTATAAGCGACGATGTCCTCTTGTAACGCAGTGTCGATCAATTGAGCGATCAGGCCCACCAGCAGAGGGGTTTTGACCTCGCAGAGATCTTGTAACGCAGGCCAAGAGACCTGCGGGGCTTGTTTTTGAGGAAGTTCTTCATTTACAGCCACTTGCGTCGAGCAGGTCTCTTGTAACGTACCGCGAGGCTTCCGGGGCCGCCGCTTCCAATAGCCAGGATGCTCCGCCCGCCACTGCTGCACCCGCTGCACATTTTCCGGGCTGCGGAAGTAATCGCGGTTGTCCGGTTTGCTCAACCATTCCTGTTGGCTGGCCTGCTTGCTGGCGGCTTGGCACTCCGGGGTGGAACAATACTTTTGGCGGCCCCGATTCCGGTAATCGGGGGCGAATATCTTCTTACAGTGCAGACACTTGCAGCGCGAGGCGGGTGGTTTCGTCGAGTCGAAAACCCTCCTCGTTAAAAGCCCGCTCGAATGACCGCAAGCCGGAAGAAAACCCACCGGCGAAGAAGACGGAGAAAGAAGAGAAGAAGAGATTTGGACTGAACGTGGGGAAGAAGACGGAGCGGGAAGAAGACAACATTTTCAAACCGGCGTTTTCACCCCGTTTTCAGCCCGGCGCTGTCAGTTGACGTAGATACTCATTTGAGTGGCCCCATTGATGAAGCCTATCCTCTGCTGGGTAATAGCGGCAAGCCTCGGTTGCCAAAGCCGCTAATATTGACATGGGTCCCAACACCCATTAGTCTCACTTCCCGTGGACATCAAACTTCTTTCCGCCGCGGTTAAAATTGGTGCCGACCGCTCTCGGCTGGAGCGGATTTTTTTGAATGGTTACGGAGAGGTCATGCAAAAAAAGGAGGACCTTCCGGCGCAACTTCCGGGCATCACTTCGCTGCGAGACTACGGCGGCTGCTATTTGGTTCACGGACGCTACCTGCTACACGCGACCGTCACCTGCCGTCTGGCATACGCCAGTATGGTGGATGTTAATCCATTACCGGAGTTTGCGGCTGCAATTGAGCGCGTCCGGGCACAGTTGCCACAGACCGAGTTCGAGACGGTGGGTGGGGATTTTCGGGAACCCGCCCTCTTTCAAGGGCTTCGTGAAACGGACGCGTCTTTGTTATACGAGGTGATCTTGCATCAGGAGAATTACGTTGAGGTGATTCGAAATGTGTGCGCAAAAACACGCAAATTCATTTGTTTTGCCCAGCCCTGTCTTGCGGAGGAGTTTTTCACGCTGCCTGCTTCAGCCGTGCTGTTGCAATTTCACTCGGAAGCCCTGAAGGACGTGCTGCGCACGAATAGTTTCTGGCCAAAAGAACCGCCGGTAGAGCGTTTCAACTCGGCCCACTGGATGTGGGGGCACACAGTCTCCCACATTCTGGATGTCTTCAAAGGACTCGGCTGGATGCTTCGCCATGGCGTCTTGATTGGAGGCGTCTGCGGACCGTGTTGGGATTATCCGCTCTTAGTTTTCGAGCGAGTTGTCTAGTCAGGAATTAAATTCTACCCCGCTTGCTCACGCTGCTTGGAATTATTAGGTATTTAGCCAATTACAAATAAAATTGTGTTGGTTTCCCGCCATGCTTGGCACACTCATCAACTGGATGGTGCTCTGGTCCGGCGGCGCTGTCGAACCAAAACGCCTGCATCGCTTCTTTGCCGGGCAGGTCGAGTGAGCGTCTCGGTGGCCCGTTCCTCTTCCTGCGCGAAGCACTGCGAGCCTGATAGGCAATCCAAATTTCTGCTTGTATACGGAACTGGCATTCGTTTAACTCTAATCCGGTGAAGTCGAACGCGTATGTGCCGCCACGAGAACGAAAGACTTCAGTTATTCATTTCCGGGTGCCGTCGTAAAGCACGGGGGTCAGTTAATGGTATTGTAATATAAATCTCGGCGTCGTGCCTACGCTTACCAGAATATGAAGGCCGTGAGGCTCAGCCATTAAGGCATCTGGTCAACAGAAAAAACGTTGTCCATCCGTTTTTTTTAAAACGGTCTTTCCTGCGCTCTTCAAACAATCTTCGCGGTCCGATGCGAACCTGCGTTTTCATTCGTTGAATCTTGACTAAAATAGTGAATTCAGTCCTAAATGAAGCAAAGTTTCACGGTTAAGGCTTTTAAATTGATGTTATTGACCCCGGCCCGGCATCTGGCATGGTAGGCGCGAAATGGCCAGCAAGTTTACAGTGCATTTTCCGGGTGGGATCTTCCGTGTCAAGAGTCGGTGGATCGGATCACATTCGGCCGCGATTGTATCCGGAATATCCACATGAAGCCGATCACACGCCGAAACATGTTGAGTAAAACCAGTTGCCTGGGAAGGGCGGACGACTTTGGGCTTCTCCGGTTTACCGTCTTGCCCGTGACCAATGTCCAGGCCCGGTTTTACCGCGTGGTCTGGCCCTAGAGCAGACAATGGGCGGAACAAACGCCAAGCGATTGGATCACCACCATGGTCTGCGCATTACCGCCGCGGCATGCCCGGCAAGCCGCCCATGCGCGCCATCATTTTCTGAAACTTGCCCATTTTCTTCATCATCTGTTGCATCTGGCTGAAGCGGTTTAGCACCTGGTTGACTTCCGCCACCTGCACCCCGCTGCCCTTGGCGATGCGGATGCGGCGCTTCGCATTGAGAATCTGCGGACTGCGCCGTTCCTGCGGCGTCATGGCGCAGATGATCCCTTCCATCCTTTTGAACTCTTTCTCCTGTTTCGACAAGTCCGTCGTTTTGAGCGCCTCCGCCCCGCCCGGCAACATCCCGACCAGGCTTTCCAACGAGCCCAGCTTTTTCATCTGCCGTAACTGATCGAGAAAATCCTCCAGCGTGAACTGCCCTTTGCGCATCTTCTCCTCCATGCGCTTGGCCTCGTCCATGTCCACCGCTTCGGCCGCTTTTTCAACCAGGCTGACCACGTCGCCCATGCCCAGAATGCGCGAGGCCACCCGTTCAGGGTGGAACGGTTCGAGATCCTCCAACTTCTCCCCCACGCCGGCGAACTTGATCGGCTTGCCCGTCACGGCCCTCAGACTCAAGGCCGCCCCGCCCCGCGCGTCGCCATCCATTTTGGTCAGGATGGCCCCGGTGATGTTGAGCGCCTGATCGAAATGGGTGGCCACGTTGACCGCCTCCTGGCCCGTCGCGGCGTCCAGAACAAGAAGAATCTCCTGCGGCTTGGTCAGGTCCCGCAGCCGCACCAACTCGCGCACCAGCGGTTCATCGATCTGCAACCGGCCGGCGGTGTCAAAGATCAGCGTGCTGCAGTTGTTCTGCTTGGCAAAATCCAGCGCCTCGCGCGCGATCCGCAAGACATCCGTTTCCCCTTTGCGGACAAAGACCGGCAGACCGAGCTGCCGGCCCAGCGTCTCCAACTGCTCCATCGCGGCGGGGCGGTACACGTCCGCCGCCACCAGCAGCGGCGTGCGGGCCTGCTTGTGCAACAGTCGGGCCAGCTTGCCGCTGGAAGTCGTTTTGCCCGAACCATGCAACCCCACCATCAAGATGCAGCTCGGATTGCCGCTCAAGGCCAGACCGGCGTTCGTCGAGCCGAGCAGTTTGACCAATTCGTCGTGGATGATCTTGATGATTTGCTGGCCCGGCTGGATGCTTTGCACGACTTCCTGGCCGAGCGATTTGGTCCTGACCTCCTCAATGAAATCCCGGGCCACTTTGAAGTTGACATCCGCGTCCAGGAGCGCCATGCGCACTTCGCGCAAGGCGTCGCCGACGTTGGATTCCGAGATTTTCCCCAGCCCGCGCAAATTGCGGAAGGCCGTTTGCAATTTTTGGCTCAAGCCGTCGAACATGGCAGCACTTTAGGGTTCCTTTGGCAAACCGCAACTTTGAACTTGAGCTTGGGCGCGACTTTTGGCTAAATCCCCGTTCCTCCGGCTGGCAGCCGGGGATGCGGTAGGTTACCCAAGTGGCCAACGGGGGCAGACTGTAAATCTGCTGGCTTACGCCTTCGATGGTTCGAATCCATCACCTACCACCACTCTTTAAAACCCTTGAAAAAATCCATTTGTCACTCGTAAAAAGCACTTTCGACTTGTTTGGGAATGTGCGCTTCTGTGCGCTTTCTGACTTTTGCCGACTTTTCCAAAACGATGCTCAGAAAGCATACAAAAAGCATACAATCCAAACGGGCAGACTGAGGGCAGACCGGATTGCGCTGATTGCTTTCTGATTGCTTTACGCCGTTTGCCGAGAAGTCCCCCGGTTTCTGGCCGGACTGTCTCATGTAAGAGATTCTGGCGTGTCGGCGTGGCGCTTTGCCGTGCGCCTGCCGCGTTTCCGCGCCAGCCGATTCCACATTGTGGCGAGCGTCCAGCCCGGCGCGTTATAGGCGATTCTGGCTGATTGAAGGTAGGCAAAAGATTTTTGAAGATTTTCGTTGCAATCCTAATCTGCTTTGGTATTGTGCCAGTGTGAAAACGAAATTGCCCTTTCCAATGCGAAACAAAATGGCCGTGCCAAGCCAGTTGGAAAGGGTAACTAACCAATGGCAACCCGTTAGAGCGGGCGGCACGGCCAAGACAAGGGTAACAGATGAATGCTCGAAGTTTAAAGATCGAAATGGCCGGAGATGTTTGGAAACGGAAGACCTTTCCGAAAATCAGATTGCAAGGGCAATGGCTGGCCCGGCTCGGATTTCCAGCCGGAAGCCGCGTTGCGGTTGTGCCGATGGCAACAGGGGAAATCTTGTTGAGGGTGGAAACACCCAACGCGATTGGCGCACGCTCGGCGGCAAACCTCGTGACGTTGGCCGCGTGATTCAGTGAAGGTCAAAGCCCGCGCCGTCGTCCAGATGGCGCGGGCAAACGAAAGGCGAAACGATGAAGAAGAGACTGGAACCACCGCCCGCCGTACGGGAATGGTATTCGCAAATCGGCATGCTGGGCGGCGCGTCAAAAAGCCCGGCCAAGCTCGCGGCCATCGCCAAGAACGCCAAAAAAGGTGGATGGCCGAAGGGCAGGCCGCGCAAGGTTGGATGACGGTTCACTTTCCCGGCCAGACCGTCACCGCCCTTCGCACCGGCACACCCTCTTCCGAACCTTCGACCGGGTCGCTGCCCCCTCTTAGCGAAAAGCCATTTTTGGAAAGTTTCCAACCCCTAGACGGTGATGAATCCAGCGGCGGTTGACGAGGCTGGGCAAAGTTGTTTAAGGAATCTCTTTTTTCCGGCTAGACCCGTCCCCACCGTCCCTACCCGGAGGGGGGGATTGACGCCCCGCGTGACAATCGGAGTCCCGCGCTTTGATGGAAGCTGTGTTTTGGGAAAGTTTTGCGTTCAGTCCTTACAAACGTGAATCGGCGGCGGGGTCGGCTCAACTGCAATGGCTCCTTTATGTCCCGTCTCGAATCTCCGAATTAAAATGCTTGCCGACCTCCAATGGGGCGACGATGATTTTCCAGTTTATTATATGAAAAAATCTGCGCGAGAGCCATTCCCAACGGTTGCAAAACTCGCTGATTATTGTGGCTGCAAATGGAAGGGTTATGAGTTGGCGGCAACCGCCACGGAAACTGCCGAAAAATCCCTGCTGAGGGCGCTTTCCGGCGTACCCGAACAGCCGTTATTGGACCCAGATTCGGCGTTGGTTCTTTTTGGCTCGTTTGCCAGATATGAAATGCTCAAGGGTAGTGATTGCGATTGGTCCCTTCTGATCGATGGTGTTGTGAATATTCGGCATACCGCCCTAGAAAGGACGCTCGTTTCCGCAATTCAAAAAGCAGGTTTAAAGGCGGCCGGCGCGACCCGCACTTTTGGGAATATGATTTTTTCCCATGAGCTTGTACATTGCATCGGCGGAGCGGCAGACTCGAATAAAAATCTAACCATACGCATGCTCCTCCTGCTTGAATCACGTTGTGTCAATTTATCTCCAATGAACTCCCACGTCTGGAAAAATATCGTCCACAATATTTTGGCCCGCTATTTCGAGGAAGATGTTCATTTTAGGGCAAAGCAAAACCACAGAGTCCCTAGATTTCTGCTAAACGATCTTACACGTTATTGGCGAACCATTTGTGTTGATTACGCAGCGAAATATCGTGAGCGGGATGGCGAGGGATGGGCCCTGCGAAACGCAAAACTCAGGTTCAGTCGAAAACTCCTGTATGCTGCCGGTTTAGCCTTCTGTTTAAGTTGCGAACTTGATCCCCCCACGAATGTTCAAAATGACCTGTTTGGCCTCCCTCCAAACCCTGGGGCCAAGCCGTATATCGAATCTGCAATTCAGTTCGCACTTACGCCTCCGCTTGAATATTTAGCTGCGTTTGTTGATACCTATGTTCAGGACACTAATAAACGCAAGAAAATCGCCACGAGGGTATTCGGTTCCTATAACAATTGGCTGATTTTGCTAAACGACGCACAGGCGCGACTTAAACTTGAAGAACTTCCCTCCAGCGATGCTAGAAACAATCCTTGCTTCAAGAAAGTAAGAGACGAAGGAAAACTATTTGCACGCGGACTGCAAGAGCTTTTTTTCAATCGTGACGGCGACACAGACCCAATTGCCAAATTAAGCCTCGATTATGTCGGATTCTAAGCACAAAACGGAACGGATCGGTTTCTCTACCGGAGCGCTCGAAAAGAGTGACTTTAAAAGCGCGATTCATTGGCTGCTTCACAATCACGTCCGAAGCATGGAGCTTTCGGCAATTAGGATGGAAGAACTAGAGCCATTGGTGAACGCTTTAGAATCCTTACCGACTGCTAGATTTCAATATGTATCATTCCACGCGCCCAGCTTTTTCCCTAAAGAAGCAGAAAGATTAGTAGTGCGGCTGCTTGGTCACGTTGCAAGCCGAGGTTGGAATATCATCGTTCACCCAGATATGATACGCACTCACTCATTATGGGTGCCGTTTGGTTCTCACTTATTGATAGAAAACATGGATCGTCGTAAGACCATCGGGAAAACGGTTGGCGAACTTAAAAGCATTTTTCAATCGCTCCCAGATGCGAGATTATGCTTGGATGTTGCCCATGCGCGCCAAATGGACACAACGTTGACGTTGCTCGCACAAATAATTTCTGCATTTTCCACGCGCATAGCTGAAATCCACATCAGCGAGCTCGACTCATGGTGTCAGCATCAACCTATGTCCGCTGGGGCCGTGATGGATTATCAACTGTTCGCCAGTCTTTTTGATGCCAAATTACCTGTAATTATCGAATCAATGCTTGGGGGGGGGCGCGCTTNNAGCCTCGGCGGCAATGCAGAAGACCACCACTTCATCCCAACGAACATCTTCTCACTTACGGACTGCATCTTGGGCCTTTAATGATCGTTCCGTAGGCAACACTCTATCCTCGAAACGTGAAAAAGTTAAACCCAAGAGACACAACAATGCAAGAGCTGCTCGACGACGGGGCTAATTCCTTCGTCTGGTCTCTCACGCACAAGCAAATTCGCGCCCGCTTCGCCCGCCCGCTCTACCGAGACATCATTGAGGACGCTGCGTTTCAGCGCCTAAAACAGGTCAGTTTCCTAGGTGCAATTGATTATTTAATCCCTTACCGTCGAAGTCTCAGACGAAAAGTAAACTCACGCTTTCAACATACATTGGGAGTTGCAACGCTGGCGCTACGCTATGCTGATCTTGCGCAATTGAGCGAACACGACGAAAAGCTAATTGTGGTGGCTGCTCTTCTCCACGACATCGGACACGGCCCCTTATCACATTCTCTTGAACCAGTTTTTGACCATGAGTTTTCGCTCAATCATCACCGGGCCGGCCTGGAAGTCATTCGAGGAGAATCGCCGCTCGGAAAAGCAATACTGCGAGTGCTTCAATCCAATTACCTTGACCCGGAAGAAGTCATTTCCCTTATAGCGGGCAAACATAGAGGTAATTTCGTTCATTTATTTGCCAGCCCGATGAACATTGATACACTCGACGGCATTCTTCGTTGTATTCGGTACATGGATAATGTTATCGCCTTAACACCGGAAAAGTTGCTCGATGGGTTACTCTTTTTCGACTCAGGGTCACAAACTCGATTTGATACGTTCTGGCAAACCAAGCAATTTGTGTATCACTTCTTAATCAATGGTCGCATGGGTGTTTTCGCTGATGCCTTAGCACGCAAATATATGTTAAACAATCTAAAATCATTCTCGCGGCACGACTTTTTCCTTGGTGAACAGCAATTGTTCAGAATCCATAAATCCTTTGCGCGTTTATTGGGTTCTGCCAAACATTTATTTAAATCGTCGCCACAACGAGAGATCGCCTTCAAGAGGCGTTGTTTCTACTTGGATAGGTCTCATCCACTCAAGAGTTATGCAGATTTGTATAAGCGCTATTTACAGAACAAATCAACCGCCGAAATACTGGTTCCTCAATTTTTGTCAGAGACATCTGTGTCACAACAGCGCGAACTTTTTGAAGCTGCATGCCAGCAGTAAACGCAAAATCGTCCTGGCTGCCGCTGGTGACGAATCACAGATTGAGGCCAAGGGCGCGCTGCGTTCACCCAAGTTTCAATTCATCGGGAAAATCAAATCCCAAGCCGGATTGGCGTTGCGCCCTTAGCTGTCGGAACTTTTCCCATTCCGCGCTCAAATCATCGGCCAGCCATCGTCGGAGAGACGCAACGGTAGAAGTTTCCGCCGGTAATTTGTTTTGCGCTTCCATCTGGGCCAATGCGGCCAGAGTGACGAGCGACAATGGGACGCTCAAGGTAAGCCTCGTCTTGGAATAAGGGCAAATCCGGGTTTTACGATGCGTTCTTTCATTTTGCCGTGATGGTTTTCCAATCGTTTTCGACGGAGGTTCGGTTACTCGCTCAGTAAAATCTCCCCCGTGCTGGGATTGTAAACGTAGTCCACAATTTCACCGGAAATCAGCAGACGCATCGCCGTCTCGATGATGCCGAGTGGAATGCTGAACCATTCTTTTGGTGTGTGGTAGTTCCCCTGCGCGTCTGTCACCTGAATTTTTGCCGCCGCCGGATCAAAAAAGCGGTGGAGCAGGTTTTCCAGCTTGGGCAAATTCACGTTGTAGCATTGGAACGTATTGACTAGCGCCACCGGGGCCATGAGATACGTCGGCTCGGTCGCCGCATTCTGGATGCGGGTTCCCTGCTTGGCTTTGGTCGGCTTCTGCAACGTCTATCGGGATGTTGCCGCGCAAGAAACCGCCAAGTCGCAGGGCTGGCGTAAGAAACGCGGCCAATGCGCGGCTGCGGTCGCCCTCGCTTTGAAAGTCGAATTGTTCGACCGACCAGCACAATGAGGCGATTGCTTCTTCCAGCGGCACTTGCGGTGGAGTGTCCCCCGCCACGATCAGAAGCCCGTCAAGTTCTCGATGATACCGTCGCCAATGGCGAGGTTTCCTTTGTCGGTCCATCCAAGAACTTCCCGCTCGCGGTCAAAAATGACAGCGGTGTAAACTTCGGACATAAGCTCCTTAACAGCTTGCCCGCCGGGAAGCGGTTAAGGCGCGACCCGGCAGGGCTTCCCCGGCGGATCAGGCCGGGGCGAATTACGGTCTTAATGTGGTTGACGCACCGCGATTTGTCCAAGGCTAAACTGTAATCGGTCGCAACATTGGAGGGCGATTTCTCAAGTAATCAGGGCCAGAACATCCGATTCCAGGAAACCAGCCGCGCGCTTCCGTCCCGGCAGCTTTCTTTTGACCAACGCGCCGTCTTTCGCCAAGCGGTCAACCAACCGCAACGAACAACCAAGCCGATGCGCCGCTTCCGCCCGCCGGATTAGGCGCGGTTCTGCAAGTCTGGCGGGTTCTGGAGCCTGTGAGCCACCGTTGCGGATCGTCGCCATTACGCGGGCGCGGTCGCTTGCAGAAACGGAGTTGTCGGCCTTGAGCGCCGTCTTAATTATCTCGATTGTGTGCGACATCATATTTCACCTCGGCGCTCTATGTGCCTTTCTGCCGTTAGGTCGGTTTCACTGTTGCGGCGTGTCGGTGCTTTCTGGCGCTGGATACGGCGCTTCTGGGTTGCCCGGTCAAAGAGGGAAAATCTGCCGATCTTCCAGTTGCCCAAGCTCCGGCGGCTGATTGGCAATTTCGCCAGCAAAGTCTTTTCGTCAATGAAACCGGTCTGGCCAGACGGCCCAGCGGTCGAAAACTCTGTCTCCTCACTATTCATGCGCGCACTTTCCTTTTAATCACGGAGAAACTGTAGCTGAACCCGGAAAAGCGCGGGTGTGTCTGACACGCAAACGAGCACACGTCCGCAGACATTACCGACGTGGACGAGGCGAGTGCGGAGTGTCCAAAGTCTTCACAAATTCCGTTCGCGAAGCGAGGAAATTGCCATTGACCAAAATTGAGACGCTGACGCATTCGCGGGCCTTCACCTAGCGGTTTTGGAGGGGGCACGCCTTACTCCTCGTCCAAACGAGGTTTTTGCGTCCGCGCAATGGACGCGGAGAAATCGCAATCTGTCCGGGCAAATGGCCGCGCCGATGTCCGCGCCGCGGCCAGTCCGTGTCCGATCCGGGGCCTTGTCCAGTCCGTGCCCGCATCCGCGTCCGCAGCCAGTCCATGTCCGTGTCCGTGGACAATCCGTGTCCGCGTTGAATCCGCAAATGTCCGCGCCACGGTTGCATCGCGTCCGCAGCGCGGACGATTCATTTCCAGACTTTATCCGTGTATGTCCGCATTTGATCCGAACAATGTCCTTTGAGTTGCCGATCAATCTCCCCGTCACAGCACAACCTCCGGCCTTAGCGGGCGGGGCCGCTGTCGCGTCCCCAGCGCGATGAGTCTGAGGGCAATTGTACGGCGGGGGGTCGTCCGCGTGTTGCCACGTCCAGCGTCGCGGGGTTTTCCTTTTGGCTTTTAGGGGTGTGCTGTTGGTTTCCTCGGCAGGGCGTCCGAAACTTTCACGTTCGTTGTGCTGTCGGTCATTACTGGCCGCGTCAGGTTGCCTCTGTCCTCTCGCGCCGGACTGGCGCATTGCGATTGATTGCCCCGTTACGGCCCCCAATCAATCGCTTTCTGTCCAGCCGCCGCTGCCGCGCCGGTTCGCTGCCATTACTTTCCCTCTGGTCTCACGCCACGGGCCAGTCTGACGTTGCCGCCTCGATCTACCAACGCGATGAAAGGTGGGGCTGTTTTCTCGCAAAGCCGTTTGATTTCGGGGAACGCCTTCACGAAAATCTGGCTGACTTCCGCGCCGGTCAAATCCCCTCTGGAAGTAAGCACGAAGGCGCGTACATTGGCGGCACGCAATGCCTGAATTTCGGAAGCCCGATAGCGAATGTGTTTGTCCTTGGTCAGCACAACCCATCCGGTCTTGCCCACTTCTGCAAGCCATACCTCATCTTTGGCGTCCTGTGGAAAATGTTCGTCATGGATGCGAACTTCTTCGCCAGCGGCACGCAATGCAGCGGGAATGACCTTTCGGCCCAAGGAGCGGTCAATAAAGAAAATCAGACGCTCAGGCGGCGAGGGCAAGCTCGCATCGGACGGCTTCTTCGATGT
>PLIU01000012.1 GCA_003140095.1 Verrucomicrobiales bacterium
ATTTTGCAATTCATACGAAATCCGAATGGCTCTCTCTATCAAGTAGGACAGACGCCCACTGGCGGAAATGGCAGTGGCGGTACAACTGATCCTCTCGCCTCTCAGAATTCGCTCTTGCTTACCTCAGATTCCCGCTATCTGCTGGCAGTCAATGCAGCGAGCGGCACTATTTCGTCCTTTGCAGTGTTTGGCGCATTTCTGATACCGACCGGTATCGAATCCACTGGTGGTGCTTTCCCCGATGCGATCGCACAGTTTGGCAACCTTGTATACGTCCTCAATGCGTCGGGAAACAGTAACGTCGTTGGTTTCAACATGGAAAACGGCCGCCTGGTTCGAATTCCGAACGCTACCGGCTTTCTGACGACCGAACTTTCGGGCGGCAGTTCGCTTACGTTTTCGGCAGACGGCAAAGTTCTGTTAGTCTCGGAACGTACCACGGGCCTGATTGACTCGTTTCCGGTCAATGCAGACGGCACCTTGGGCGCTGCTACTCTCACCTCATATCCTGGCATCTTCGACTTCACGACATCAGCGACCAACGGCCTTCTCATTACCGTCGGCGGTCCCACCATCAGCTCAACCTCGGTGGCCGATAATGCCAAACTCACGGCAGTAGACAACATTCCTATTTTTTCCGGCGCATGCTGGGTGGTTGTGACGCCGAAGGGATTCGTCTACGCCTCGACCGGCGGAGCGGGCATCATCGATGGCTACTCGCTTTCCAAGGCAGGTGTTCTAACTCCAATCGGAACGGGCGAAGCCGCCAGTATCCCTGGCTCCGCGCTCCTCGATCTGGCCGTAGCGAGCGGCGGCGGGTTTCTCTATTCCCTAAATTCGGGCAATGGCACCATCGGAGCTTGGTCCATCAATCAGAGCACTGGCGTATTGACTGCGAATGCTGGAGCGGTCCTGCCCACATCCAACGCCGGGTTCAACGGAATCGCCGCCTATTAAGTCGATCTGACTCTGCTTTCTTCGGCGGGTTGCAAGATCATAATTGCAACTCGCCTTTCTCTGCTGCTTGCAGCCGAAATGTGGAGTGGGCGTTGGGTTGCAGTCCTGCCTGAGATGCCGACTTGTACGAATGAAAACAAGCTGCGAGCAATAGTGGTTGTCGAGGTCAACTTCGTGAAGGCTTCAATATCTGACATTCGTGCAAGATGGGCTACTTATGCGACCAGGTCAAAGTCAAGGCCCCATTTGGAAGCACGGGCTTCTCGATCAATTGTCTGAGCGTCATACGCCTCAATTGAGTTCTTTCCCTTGCGCCCGCTGCCGGGACCTTTTGAGCAGCGGGCGCGCTTTTTGTGTCTTGATCTTGCTAGCAACGAAGCCGGTGTCTGTGTTTGATGTCACCAACTTAGCGAAAAGGAGAATGAATCTTGGAATCCATGGACAATCTCAAAAAGTTCCCGAAGTTGGCGAAGAACGCGCCGGAGGCAACGAAAGCATTCTGGGCCTACGACAAAGCGGCGCTTGCCGACGGCGCACTCCCCAAAAAGTACAAGGAGCTTATGGCAGTTGCCGTTGCGCTTACCACTCAATGCGCTTACTGCATCGAGATTCACCGCAAGTCGGCTCTCGAAGCCGGCGCGACTGAGGCAGAACTAACGGAAACGATTCACGTCGCGGCCGTGCTTCGGGCTGGCGCGGCAATCACGCATGGCATGCACCTCCTGGAGCCCTGAGCGGCCATTTAGGCCGGGCGCATCTCCGGGATGTAGCGGCGTTGCCGCAAATTTCGTCGAAGCGCGTGACGTCGCAGTTCACTCAAACGAACAAAACGAGAGGAGCCTATCAGTCATGACGCCGCACGCCTCATTGAGAATACTTGCCGTGATCGCCCTCGCAAGCACACTGCTGACAAGCTGCTCGCCGTCATCTCCGGTGCACGCGGCCTCATCGTCGGACAACAGCCGGAAAGCCGCTCCGGATTTTAGCCTCACTAATGCCAATGGCGCCCCGGTCAAGCTCTCCAATTACAAAGGCAAAGTCGTTCTGCTGAACTTTTGGGCCACGTGGTGCGGCCCATGCAAGATCGAAATTCCATGGTTCATCCAGTTCGCGAAGGCCTACAAGGATCGGGGATTCATAGCCCTGGGCGTCTCTATGGACGACGATGGTTGGAAAGCCGTCAAGCCGTTTCTGAGCCAGATGGGGATCAACTATCCGGTGATGATCGGCGATGATCGCCTTGCGGAACTCTATGGAGGCGTCGATTCGCTCCCTTCTACCTGGATTATGCACACAATCAGCGCTCCGGGCGCTGATCCCAGTTGAATGATGCCGCTCGTGGTTGAGTAAGTCAGTTCAGTTTTCTGGTGATTCGCCTCCTTCTCGAGAATCCGTTTCCGCCAAGCCCCGCGCCGAAGTTACTGGCTCCATTGCGCTTGCAATCCGTGCATAAATTTCTATGCACAGAGACCGAAGGGCCGGCGGGAAGGTTTTCAGCACAGGGCCGGCAGCATCACCGGTGTATCGCCCGATCCGCGCGGCTCGATCTTTCGCA
>PLIU01000222.1 GCA_003140095.1 Verrucomicrobiales bacterium
AATCCGCCAAGTCGGGTTAGGCAGGGTTCGTCTCACCCTACCGTCGAATTCACGGCAGCGCCCGGCGCAGGATGCGCAGGAAATTGCCGTGGGCGAAGTTCGTTATGTCCTCCTCGCTCCAGCCGCGCGCTTGCAGCAAATCGCACAAGCGGCCCACGTCGGCGATCGTGTCCAAATCGCACGGGGATTGTTCGCGGCCAAAGCCGCCGTCCAGGTCCGAGCCGAGGCCGATGTGCCGCGTGTTGCCCGCTATTTGACACACGTGATCGATGTGCTCCACTACTTTTTCCAGCGGAACACCGCGCGTTTCGGAGGTCGTCTCTCCCTGCACCCAGCCGGGAACGAGCATCCAGCAATCCAGGGCGGCGCCAATGACGGCGTCGCGCGCCAGCAGGGCGCGAATCTGGTCGTCGGCCAACTGGCGTTGATGCGGCGCCAGGGCGCGGCAGTTGTGATGGCTGGCCCAAACCGGTCCGGCAAAGGTCTCCAATGCCTCCCAAAAACACTCATCGCTCAAATGCGTGACATCCAGGATCACGCCCAGACGATCCATTTCCGCCAGCAACTGGCGTCCCTGCTTCGGAAGACCGCCTGCGGAATTGGTGCCTTGCGCGTAACGGCCAGGACCATAGTGTGCCAGGCCAACGGCGCGCAGGCCCTGAGCATAAGCCCGTTCCAAGTGCCCGGGCGTAATCAGGGAGTCGGCCCCTTCCAGGCTTAAAACGCAGCCGATGACGGCCGGTTCGCCGTTTTGCCAAAGCGCGACATGCCTCTCCAAATCCACTCTTGCGGCGATCATTTTTATTTCGCCGGCTTCTTCCAAGGCTCGATACCAGGCCAACTGCCCCTGCGTCATGGCCCAGGCCTGGGCCGGCGATTGCCAGACGGCGACGGGGTTGCGGCCTTCGTTATGATGGACGCGCGCAAGCTGCGTCACCACGGCCAGCCCCACCCGGCCCCGGCGCATCTCTGGCAGGCAGACCGTGCCGCGGCCGCGTCCGGCTTTGTCGCGCAAGCCTGTCTCGGCGGCGCGGATCTCCGTTATTGGGCGCGTCAGGTCGCGGTTCCACTCCAGGGCGTTGAGGGCAAGGTCGAGGTGGGCGTCGAGGAAAAAGGGCGTTGTCATCTTATGAGAACACTGGCCAGCAGAGTCAGCGCCAGGCCCGCCAGCCCAACGATCGTTTCGAGCACCGACCAGGTGCGGAAAGTTTGGGCCACCGTCAAATTCAGGCACTCCTTNNTCCTTGACGATCCAAAAGCCGCCATCGTTCAAATGGGAAAGAAAGAGCGAGCCGCATCCGATGCAGATGACGGCCAATTCCTTATTGACACCGGGATGCGCGGCCAGCACCGGCGCCATCAAGGCCGATGCGGCTGTGATGGAGACCGTCGCGGAACCGGTCGCCACCCTGATAAAAGCCGAAACCAGCCAGCCGTACAGCAAGGGCGACAGATGGGCCGCGGCTGCGAGCGCGCCCATGGCATCGGCCGCCCCGCTGGTTTGCAGGACGCGCGCGAATCCGCCGCCGCCGCCGACAATGAGGACGGTCATGCCGACGGCGGCCACCGACTGCTCGGTAAATTTCAGCAACTGCGCCGGGCCAAAGCCGCAATGAAAGCCCATCGACCAATGGCCGAAAAGCACCGCGATGAACAACGCCACCGGTGGGTTGCCCACAAAATCGGCCAACTGGCGCGCGCCGCCCTCCTTCATCGTCAAATCGGCCAGCGTGGCCAGCAGCATCAAACCCACCGGCAGCAGCATCGAGAAAAGCGTCAGTCCGAAGCCCGGCAGGCGGGTGCCGGGATGGGGTGGAGCGGGTGCAACTGTGTCGGCGGTCAGGCCGATGCGCTTGTCCGCCCAACGGGCGAAGACGGGGCCGGCGATGAACGCCACCGGAATGCCCAGCGCGAATCCCCACAGGAGCACCAGGCCCTGATTGGCGTGCAGGGCGTTGATGGCCATGACCGGCCCGGGATGAGGCGGCATCAAACCATGCATGACCGAAAGGCAAGCCAGCATCGGCAGCGCCAGATCGAGAAAAGGCCGCCCTGTTTCGCGCGTCAGCGTGTGCAGAATAGGCGTCAGCAGAATCAGGCCCACCGCAAACCATGTCGTCAGCCCGATCGTCAGCGCCAGGGCCATGATGCACCAGCCGATGCGCTGCGGCCCGAAAAAGACGGCGCATTGTTTGGCCAGCACCTCCGCTCCGTGCGACTCGGCCAGCAATTTTCCCAGCATGGTTCCCAGGCAGATCACAGCGGCGACGCCGCCGAGGGTCGAACCCAGCCCTTCCTGGAAGGCCTTGGCCACCTCCTTCGCCGGCTGGCCCGAGCCCAGTCCGACCAACAGCGCCGCCGCCAGCAGCGCCAGGAAAGCATTCAGCCGCGCCCACGTCACCAGGCCGACCAGCACGCCCACTCCGGCCAGCGCCAGTGCGATGAGCAACCAATCCTGGAGCCTCATACGGTGATTTTTCGCGCGCGCGCGTCGATGCGGCATTGGCCCGTCACTTGGCCGCCCTCGATCAGCACAGCTTCGGCGTGCAGCGCGACCGTCGGGCAAACATGCCACGGCACGCCCAGCAAGGCGTCGCCCACGGCCAGGCGCCGAGCCAAATCGCTTTCCAGCACCAGGTGCTCTTCGCTGTGCGTGATGAACTGGGCATCGGGCAAATCGGGAAAGACCACGCGCGGATGCGGCATCTCGGAGGCCACTGCCTTGTGGCCCAAATCCAGGCAAAGCCTGTTCCCGCTCGGCTTGCTTACGACTCGCGTCAAGAGCACGGCGGCCGGGCTGAAATCCAGGTCGGGCAGCTTGCCCGCGTAAGAGGCATCCCACAGCGCGCAGGTGCCCGGGCTGCATTGGACATTCTGGCGCGCGGCATGCATGGGGAAGGTCGGCGTTCCTCCCGCCACCACTTGCGGCACCGGCAGGCCCAGCGCGAGCAATTGGCTTCGCAACGCCGCCACCGGCGCAAAAGCCTCCGCGCAAGCCGCGGCGCGAGCGGTGGGATCACTTTGAATCAAATGGCCGTCGTAGGCGTGCAACCCTCCCGCCTTCAGCGACGGCGCGGCTGCCAAATGCCGGTATAGCGCCACCGCGGCCGCTCCGGGCGCAATGCCGGTGCGATGCTGGCCAACGTCCAGGTCCAGCAACACCTCCAGAGGCGCGCGCGCCCGCGTCGCGGCGACCGAGAGCGCCTGGAGCGTGGCCGCCTCATCGACGACCGTGGAGAAGTTCGTGCGGGGGAATTTTTCGCGCAGGGCCAGCAGGCGGGCGATGTTGGGGCCGACCAGTTGGAAAGCAATGAGGACATCCGGCGCGCCAGCTTGGGCGCACATTTCGGCTTCGGCGATGGTGGCGCATTTGAAGGAGGTGATGCCCAGGGCAAGCTGGCGTTGCACCAACCAGCCCAGCTTGTGAGTTTTGACATGCGGACGCAGGCGGGCAGGGGACCCGGCGATGGCCAGCATGGTGTGTAGATTACGCTCAATCGGCTCCAGGCCCAGCAGAAGGGCGGGAGAAGGGATCGTTGCCAAATCCGCCGCGCGCGCCCATGCGATGTCCAAGATCATTTCCGGCAATGCTAGGCGGGCTGGACGGAGTATTCAACACTTTCGATTTTGCTGACCAAATAGTCATGCTCGAACCGCCCCTTTTGGCGCTTGCGAAAAGGCAACTGCCATGTAGGTTTCAGGAATGGGATCAGCAGATTTAGCCCGGATTGCACTTGAATTGCCGCCCGAGGAACGGCTCGATTTGGCTCGTCGCCTGGTCGAGAGCGTCGTGGCGCCGGCGTTTTTGAACCAAGCCATCACAGAGGGAATCCGCCGCATTGAGGACCTCGCCACCGGGCGCGTTCCAGGCTTGACCGAAGAAGAATTCCGCGCCGCTTTGAAATGAGGGTGATATTTCACCCAGAATTCGCCAAGGACATCCGCCGATTTGAGGCAGAATATTCTCAGGTTTCTGAAGTTTCCATTTGCCAGTTTGCTAGTGAAAAAGATGGGAACAAACCCACCAATAACTTTTTGCAAAAAGTGCTTGCTACCACCATATATGGTGTTAAACTTCCAATAGACTCCCTACTAAATGGGGCAGGCGGTCGGCGGTGTAAGTCCGCTCCGGCTTCAAAATGGGGGATGACGTGACCGCTTTTTGTCGGTATAATTGAAACAGAGATCGAAGAAGGATTTTCCATGATTGACGCTCGTGACCATCTGCAGTCGTCTGCGCCGGCGGCCCATCGGCGGCGTTCCAGCACGTCCACCTCAGCCCGCTCCCGTTCCGGCCAGGCGGCGGCCAAATCACTGGCCATCGAACGGGTTTTTAGTGATCCGAAGATCAAACCGTTCGATCAGATCGAATGGGAGAAACGCACGGCCGAAATCACCGATGACGGCGGCAAGGTCATTTTCAAACAGGAAAATGTCGAGGTGCCCAAATCCTGGTCCCTCCTGGCGACCAAAGTGGTGGTCTCCAAATACTTTTACGGGGAGCAGAACACCGGCGAACGGGAAACGTCCGTCCGCCAGTTGATCCATCGCGTCTGCCGGACCATCGCGGATTGGGGCGTGCGCGACGGCTATTTCGATGCCGCCAAAGGGGAGGTTTTCCACGACGAATTAACCTGGCTGTGCGTCAACCAATACGGAGCCTTCAATTCGCCCGTTTGGTTCAATGTCGGCCTTTATCATCAATACAAGGTGGGCCATCAATCGGCGCGCGGCAATTGGTTCTACAATCGCCAGACCGCCGAGGGCGAGCGCGCGCGCACCCAGTACGAATACCCGCAAGGCAGCGCCTGCTTTATTCAGTCCGTCGATGACAACATGGAGAGCATAATGCACCTGGCTTACAGCGAAGCGATGCTCTTCAAATACGGCTCCGGCACCGGCACCGATCTAAGCCCGATTCGTTCCAGCCGCGAGAAACTCAGCGGGGGCGGGCGTCCGAGCGGTCCGCTTTCCTTCCTGAAGGTCTATGACCAGGTGGCCAATGTCGTCAAATCCGGCGGCAAGACCCGGCGCGCCGCCAAGATGAATACCTTGCGCGACTGGCATGGGGACATCGAAGAGTTCATCGACGCCAAACAGAAGGAGGAAAAGAAAGCCTGGGCGCTCATCGAGCAGGGCTACGACGGTTCCTACAATGGCGATGCTTACGGCAGTGTCATGTACCAAAACGAAAACCTTTCCGTCAGGATCAGCGACCCATTCATGCAGGCCGCCTTGGAGGGCAAGGAATGGTGGACGCGCCGCTCGACCGATCAGACGCCATTGCAAAAGAAGGACGCCGCTCAATTGCTCCATAAAATCGCCGAAGGCACCTGGACTTGCGGCGATCCGGGCCTGCAATACGACGGCGCCATCCAGAAATGGCACACCTGCAAAGCGACCGAGCCGATCCATTCCACCAACCCGTGTTCGGAATACGTCTTCCTCAACAACACCGCCTGCAACCTCGCCTCGCTCAATCTGATGAAATTCAAGCGCGAGGACAGCAGATTTGACATTGAGCGTTTCAAGGCGGCGGTGCGCATTTTCATCACCGCGCAGGAGATCATCGTCGATAACGCCAGCTATCCGACCAAGGAGATCGCCGAGAATTCGCACATCTTTCGCACCTTGGGCTTGGGCTTCGCCAATCTGGGTTCGCTCATCATGAGCTACGGACTGCCTTACGACTCTGACGAGGGCCGCGCGCTGGCCGGCGCCGTCACCGCCGTCATGACCGGGCACGCCTACGAGCAATCGGCCGGCATCGCCGCCGTGATGGGGCCTTTCCAGGGCTACCACGACGCCCGTTGCGCCCACGTCTCCAAGCCGCTGGGCCGCGACAACGTGGAATCGACCCTCGGCGTCATCCAGCAGCATCGCGAGGCCGTGGAGGAGATTCATCCCAGCAGCGAGTTCGCCTACCTCAAAGACGAGGCGCGCCAATGCTGGGATCGCGCCCTTGTCCGCGGGCGGCAAGCCGGCTTTCGCAACGCGCAGGTGACCGTCCTGGCGCCGACCGGCACCATTGCGTTCCTGATGGATTGCGATACGACGGGCGTGGAGCCGGACATCGCGTTGGTCAAATATAAAATTTTGGCGGGCGGCGGCATGCTCAAAATTGTCAACCGCGGCGTGCAGGACGCGTTGCGCCGATTGGGCTATGCCGAACCGGACATCGCCGCCATCGCCGCCCACGTGGAGAAGTTCGACACCATCGAAGACGTGACGGAGAACGGCGCCACCGTGCGCAGCGGATTGAAAGACGCGCACTTGCCGGTGTTCGATTGCGCGTTTCGGCCGTATCGCGGCCGGCGCAGCATCAGCTACATGGCCCATCTCAAGATGATGGCCGCCACGCAGCCTTTCATCAGCGGCGCCATTTCCAAGACTGTCAACCTTCCCCACGAATGCTCGGTTGAAGACATCAAGGATGCTTACGTGCAGGCGTGGAAGATGGGCCTTAAATGCGTGGCCATTTACCGCGACGGCTCCAAACGCTCGCAACCGTTGAACACCAAGAAAACAAACGAGAGCGGCGGGAACAACCCGGTGGACGAGCGCATCCAGGAATTGGAAAGCGAGATGGCCAAACTGCGCTCCCTAACCGGCCAGCCGTTGCGCCGCCGCCTGCCGGAAACCCGCGAGGCCATCACCCACAAATTCGACGTCGCCGGCCATGAGGGCTATCTGACGGTGGGGCTGTTCGCGGACAAGCAGCCCGGGGAACTTTTTATCACGATGGCCAAGGAAGGATCGACTATTGGGGGACTGATGGACTGCATTGGAACGCTGACCAGTTTGGCCCTGCAATACGGCGTGCCGCTGGAGGCGTTGATGCGCAAGTTCGCCCATCAGCGCTTTGAGCCGTCCGGTTTCACCAAGAACCCGGAGATTCGCAACGCCTCCTCGATCATCGACTACGTCTTCCGCTGGCTGGGCTTGCAATTCGTGCCCGGCTACCGCGAGACCATCGCGGGCACGCGCAACCAGCCCGAACTGGGCATCCCCGGCCTCCTCGAAGAGGAAAAAAAAAAGATAAACCGTCCTGTGCCTGATCTTCCGCTCTCGGACGACGGGGATATCTTGCTGCAATCCGCTCCGTCCGCAGGCAACGGCAACGGCAACGGCAGCGGACACGCCATGAGCAACGGCAACGGCAACGGCGCCACAATCGGACAAGCCAGCGCCGCGCCCGGCCGCGTGGTGGCGACCTTGAACGACAGTCTGGCCCATTTTCAACTTGACGCGCCGACGTGCCCCAACTGCGGCTACCTCGCCGTGCGCAACGGCGCCTGCTTTAAGTGCATGAATTGCGGGGAGAGTTTGGGGTGCAGTTAGAATAATCAATATAGTTAAAGCGTCGTAGAACCCATCATTTCGCGTCCGATTCAAACTTAAGATCCTATTGCTGTGACGGGGTCACCAAAAGTCTTTATCAGCCACGCGTCCGAGGACAAGGATCGTTTCGTCACAAAATTCGCTCAACGACTCCGCGCCAATGGAATCGACGCGTGGCTGGATAAGTGGGAGATGCTGCCGGGTGACAGCCTGGTAGCTAAAATATTCGAGGGTATCCAGCAGGCTCAGGCTGTCATTGTTGTGCTCTCCAAAAATAGCGTCTCAAAACCTTGGGTAGGAGAAGAAATTGACGCCGCATTCGTCAGAAGGGTCAATGGTTCAAGCAAATTGATTCCTGTAATAATCGACGATTGCCGAATTCCAGAATGTCTCAGATCCACTGTTTACCAGCGAATTGCAAATTTGGATGATTTCGAATCAGCTTCACAAAATATCGTGAGGGCTGTATTCGGCAACATTGAAAGACCGCCTATTGGCTCGGCACCTTTTTTCCTTCAAAACTCGATTGCCATAGGCTCTCTCAATTCGCTGGAAATCGGCATCTTGTGTTCTCTTTGTGATTATTGCATTTCCCAAAACATCGAACGTGTGGATGGTCCTGATTTGCTAAAATTATTCGAAGCGCTCAAAATCGACGAGGAACACGCCTGCGTTTGCCTGGAGATTTTACAGAACCGCGGCTATGTTGAGCTTTTGAAAATCCAAGGCATCAACATAGCTAGGGCCGAACCAACGATCTTTGGGTTCCATGAATATTTGCATTCCACGAGAATTGAATACAACACCATGCTCAAACGTGTTGCGTTGCTCGTTGTGAATGAACATCACATGGATGGCACAAAATTATGCCACTGCGCAGGACTGCCCCCTCTAATCACAAGCCGAATTGTTCAATATTTTGAACGCAAAGGCTGGATGCAGGTGACTAACTCAGAAGTATGCGGCTTGAGTGGCTTCATCATCTACCGCGTCTCCCCGGAACTAAAGCGATGGCTGCAGGATCAATAGGCTCGATCTCTAATGATTTAATGCGAGCGAAAAACGCGAAAGCAAAGGCTTTTGGTGGACGCCCGATAAACCGGAACATCGGGTGGTTGGAATTCTCACGCTACTATCAAGTGAAGGCGCAGATCTGTAGAATGCAGGTAGCAGCGTTGCTGTTGATCGGTCTGGCGGCGGTTCTGACTCTTCTCAAACATGCTCCAAACGAGCCTGCGTATCAAGGACGGCGAATCAGTTATTGGTTCGCGCAATACGTTCAGAAAACATCCCGGTTTTCGGAAGCGACGAATGCCATCCTTCACCTTGGGGATCAAGCAAGCCCATATCTGGCGCGGGTAATAGAGAAATCGGTTTCTCCCTGGCGTCGGGATTACAACGCCATCTGGCGACTCTTACCCGAATCAATCGCTGGGAGGCTGCCAGCCCCAATCTGAAGAAGCGAAGAAAGCCTTTCGAATTTGTACTCAGCGTGCGATGCGCTGGTTCTGATTGGACCAAAAGCCGGGCAAGCTGTCCCCGCAGTCATCGACTTGCTAAATGACCACGACTGCGAAGTTCAGCGCTCCGCTCCATTTATTTTGGCAGCATTGGGCCCCATTACGACCAATGTCATCCCGGCGCTCATAAACGCTCTTACAAATGATGGCGATTGGTACACCGAGGAGAATGCCCTGCGAGCGATTGGCTTGATCGGACCTGCCGCCACGAATGCAATCCCTGACTTGGTGCTTGAATTAAAGCATTTTCATCCTGATTTCCGTGAGTTCGCCGCGGAGGCCTTAGGCAATATTGGACCCAAGTCGAAATCGGCCATTCCTGCGCTCCTCGCGGCCGAACGCGACCAAAACATCGCCGTAAGTGACGCGGCACGCTCCGCCTTACTGAAAATCGAAGTCGTTGCGCCAGCCAAAGCACCGTGAGTAACTTTGGTGGAGTACCGCCATGACGCATATTATGTTTAGCGCAAGAGAAACTCGCCAGCGGTTTTCTGGAATTCTTGCCAGCCAGATGCTTGCAGTTCATTTTGAGCACTAGAGGAAACCCGTCGGACAACTATAGAAGGATTTTGTCCCGCGGTCTGGTGCGTGACCACGAGTTGGGCTGTCGGTGCTTTGCTGTCAAAGTTGGTAGGTAGAATTTTGCTCAGAGGGCTCAAGTCAATGAACAGGGAGCGAAAGGCATATCCGAACGAGGGAATGCCCGGTTGGCCCATGCGGCGGTACTCGTGGAGGCAATAACAGACGCTGAAGGAAATATACGGACGAATTTTGCCATCGCTGTGCCGAAATTGGCTAACAAGCATTAAAATGTGGTCTGCACATCGATGCACTTTGGTTTTTGGTGCCACTTCTCCGTTTGAGTCCCATTTCCAGTCGGTGTCGCACCAGTGCCGAATCAATTTATGCATCAATCGAACGCGCCGTTTTGAATCATCCTCAAAATGCCCGAACGAAATGTCGAATCCACATTTATGCTCTATGCGTGTCGAGGGCATATAAACAAACTGATTAAACGCCCACTGGGGTTTGAACGTCCGAATGTGTTGATGAAGTCGACCGGCAATATCGGCCACAAATAGCCCTTCGAGGCCGGTGGCCAAATCGCAAGCAGACAGGTTTTTCTCCGCATGTGTGCATGGATCATAATGGGGTTCAAAAACGGAATGAACTTTAATGGCTTCTCGAACGGCTTTGGCTACGCCGCTATTACCTTTGTGATTCATGCTGTGTCTTATTATGGCCTAGCACTGTGGCCACAGGCCGCCGATTGGCTTTTGTCGGCCGCCCACGGAGAGACTTCAAGCTTATGGCCTCCTCGGTTATTTTTCATGCACCAAATCATCCAGAACGCTTCGCGCTCGTCTTCCGAGAGGCAATCCCGGTCCAATCCACGCTCGGCGCACGCGCGGCGCAACTATGGCTCGCCAAACCGCATCCTTTCCTCGCGGCGAGCTTGAGCGTCCTGCGCGAAGGCCAGCAAGCTGTGCGCTTGCGAGCGGCCGGCAACTGCCGCAGAATGGAAATCACCTGCTCATCATTTAATTCCAAGAGGCTCATGACATGGAACCATAACCCCTAATTGCGCCTTCGTCGAATGAAATGCGCCCGCACCTAACCCGGGCGAGCGCGTTGCCAATTCGCCTCCAGCCAGGCTCCGGCCAAAGCGAAGCCTAGGCCGATCCAGATGGCGATAGGAACGTAGGACGGCGCGAAGAAGACCTTCACCAGATCACTCGACTGGCGATCGCGCGTGGGGTTGAGCAAGTCCGTCACAAGGAACGACAGGCAGAGAAACAAGCCGGCCAGGCCAATCATCCAGGCGCGTTCGCGCGTTCGCATTTTGAGAAAAAATGCGAATGGAAAGAGGGCGACGAGCAGACACACAAGAGGGAACTCCTCGGCGGCACATGCGAAATACATAAGGATTTCATCGAGCATACGTCCCGGCTCGCGGATGAAATCAGTAGGATTGATCTTGTCATATTGTCCGCGGGACAGGACATGCCAAAAGCCCTCGATAGTTCGCGGGTAACCCCAATTCATCGGAGGATTGGTCATGGAAGCCAGGGGCAAGTAAAAATAGAAGCCGGCCCCGGCAAGCCACAGCCCCACCATGATCAGGACCGATTTCCACTCGGTGAAAAGCCCCCTCGTTTTGAGGACTAGCGCTCCCGAGCCCACCAGTGAAAGAACGCCTACAGTGTTGAAAATGACCAAGATCATGCGATTTGACGTGTCAAAAATCGGGATGGCGTGACTCCACTGGAGGCAAAGCCCGGCGAACCAGCATAGGCAATTGAAGCTCAGGAGGTCCCGGCCCAGTTTGGAATCTCCGGCAATGATCGCGATTTCCAGGCCCATCGCGACGACCATGAGCTGGTGACTGGTAATGCAAAGCCCGAACAGGTACGCCATCCAGTAAACGTAGCGACGCTGCTGCGGCGCATAAATCCAGCGCAGCAGCAATGACAGCGTCACCACCAGGAGGAACAAGCTAAGCGCATAGGTCTGCACGATTACCGCCTGGCTCCAGAGAACACCGTTGAAGCCCAGCAAGCCGCCAGCGACGAATCCCGCCACGGCGCAAATGGCGTTTTGCGACCGTTGCTCAATATTGTTCAGATCTGGTATTCCCTCTATCACCATGCTGCTACCTCGCGACACCATCATCGCCACCAGTCCGCAAGCCAGCGCGGACGCCACCGCCGATGCCAGGGCGACCCTGTAAGCAATGGTTGAGATGGGAACAAGTTTGATGAAAAGCCACATCAACACCGTCCATAAAGGATGCCCAGGTGGATTTGGCACACCCGCCCACATGGAAGCCGTGGCCAGTTGCCCAGATTCGTCGAGCGTTACATCCGGCGCAAGCGTCAATAAATACACAACAAAGATGAGCAGCGAGGTTGCCGCGAACAACCACCGATCCATGGGACGATAGAAAGGCGGAAGAAGAGTTGAATTTTCCCGATCGGGAAATAAGGCTCCTTCATCAGCTGCGGTTGTGTTTGCCATCAATATGGTGACACCATGCGAGGCCAATCTGTATAAAGGAATTTTTCCAAACGTTTGCCATTTTGGGCGGTTGTTCAACACCAGCCACTCATGGTTCGGTATCCTCCAGGCCAATCGGTGGCAGACGGAGAGGTTTCAAGCTGCTGGCGGCGTTGGTTGTTTCTCATGCAGCAAATCATCCACGAACGCTTCACGCTCATGTTCCGAGAGGCCATCTAACCCATCTAACCCGCAAGTAGTGCCTCACCACTTGACGCGGACCGGCACACGTAAGATAATATGCCATGAGACTCATTCCAATGAGCGTTCAAGCTGAAACTGATTCGCTTGTCTTCCGGGCTGCTGGCTTCGTTGCTCGCTCGTTGCAGATCGCCGCGGATATACGCCTCCCTCGCGCCTGGCCAACAGCCTGGAACCCAGCGCGGCTTAGTCTCATCTTGAACGCTCATTGGAATCATCAGAGGCGGATTCCGATGACCCGGCATGGAAAAATGGCGCGGTGGCCGCACGAGATTGGCGAACAGGTAAATGTCCGCCGCCGTTGCGCTCAGACTGGGCCGGTCGAGCCTCAAAAAACGATGCGTCACTGAGACGTGAATCCAGGTGAATCAAACCAAATCAAACCAAATCAAACCTGCGGGGGTGGGGGTGCAACAGGGGCGAAAAAGCACAGAAAGCGCAGAAGTTATTGCGGTTGTGTGTCTTATGCACGTTTTTGCGGCTATGACCATGGCTTTGCGGCAATCAAGGTGAATCAAATCAAATCAAACCCAATTAATGCCGACTGGTCTGTCCTCCGCCTCCTTAGCCCGACTTGGCGGATTCGA
>PLIU01000142.1 GCA_003140095.1 Verrucomicrobiales bacterium
TTGTTGAATTCGTTGGCCGGGCCGAATCGTTTGGAATGCCACGGGCCGATCTTGCGGAACATGCGGCAGCCATGCTCCTCTCCGAACACTTCCACCATCAAATCCAGATGCCGGCGCATGACCTGCACGCGCTGCTCGAAATCCGGCTCCGGCGGCGATTGGCCCGTGCTGAGAAAATATGCGGTGTCCCGGAAAATCCACGGATGATAAAGCGCCCCGCGGCCAATGCTTACGCCCGCGCAGCCCGTTTCCTCGAACATCATTTTGGCCGCCTGCGGAGTGGTGACGTCGCCGTTGCCGATGACGGGAATGCGGCGAACGGCCCGCACGACTGCGGCGATGCCGCTCAGGTTGACGGCGCCGGCGAAGCCTTGCTCGCGCGTCCGGCCATGCACGAAAATCGAGGCCGCGCCCGCGTCTTCCAGGACGCGCGCCAGGTCCGGCGCCGTGAGATTCTGATCATCCCAACCCAGGCGCATTTTGGCGGTGACGGGAATTTTGACGGCATCGACCATGCCGCGCACGAGCGAACCCGTCTTGTCCAGTTCCGTCATCATGGCCGAGCCGCCGCCGACGCGGCAGACCTTGCGCACCGGGCAGCCCATATTGATATCGACCGACGCCACGCCGATCGATTCCAGATACGCGGCTGCATCGCGCATTTCTTCGGGGACGGAGCCGAAAAGCTGGACGGCCAGCGGCTGGTCAACGGGGCAGGTTTCGATCAGCTTGAGGGCTTTGGGATTACGTTCCAGGAGCGAGCGGGCGTTGACGAGGTCGGTGGTGGCGAGGTCCAGCCCGCCGATTTCGCGCACGACCAGGCGGAAAGGCAGGTTGGTGTAACCTGCCAGCGGGGACAGAAACAAATTGGACTTTAGTGTAAGCGAGCCGATCTGCACTTGCCTAATGAACCACAAAACAAGACAAAGGAAAGGATGCAAAACGGCGCACCGGCTTTTACGGGCCATTCGCGGAAGTCGGCCCTGTATGGTTCTGCTCCCAGTTTTGCTCCCACGCATCAAAGTTGCCGTCTGGAGTAGTTGACTCTTGGACGCTGCCGTCGGACAAACCGTAAATCCGCGACCAAGTTCCTTTTGGCGATGTCAGCGGAGTCTTTTCGCGCAGGAGGATGCTCCACGGCGACGGATCGCCGGCGTTGCCCGCGTTCACCAGTTCGAAAGTGTCCAGCGTAATATTCCCGCCAAAGTTAGTGGTATCTGCCAACTCGGTATGCAGATCCGCCAAATTGGCGGGGATTTGGTTGTTGTGGCTATCAAGATAATTGCGAAAGGCCAATATAATTTGTTTGGCGGCATTGACCGTGGCCGCGCGGCCTGCGTGGAACTTGTCTTCTTCGGACGGCTCATTCGTTGCCGCTGACAAGATACGCTGCAGTTGGGGGTTCGTTGCTTGCAGACGCGCGAGAAGGTTGGTCTTCTCGCGCAGCATCCCCACTTCACCACGCAGACGCAGAAGTTCCCGCAATGGATCGTCGGCCAGAGGTCGCGCCGGGCTGATTTGCCGGAGGCGGTTGGATAGGCCTTCGAGGTCGGTCGCAAGGCTGGCCACTTGCAAGCGTAGCGCCTGGTTTTCCGCGCGCATCTTGCTGTCGGTTTGATGTAGAATGGCCACGGTGACTGCCAGACCACCGACAACGATTGCACCAAGGCCGAGTTGAAGTTTAGTCATGCTCATAAGTTTTAAAAGGGTGAAAGTCGCGCCGCCTTTCATTGCCGTGCTGGCGAGGGAGGCGCTGATCCATGCCGCCGTCAAACCTGCCGGGGCCGCTTGCACGGCATGGGACGCCAGAGCGGCGGAAAGTGCGGTGGTCGTGGTGGTGACACCGCGCCGCTGAAGGGTGGCGCGAAGTTTTTCAAGGCTGCGGGCGACGCGTTTTTGGGCGGTGTCGTCGCTCACGCCGAGGGCGGCGCCGACGGCGCGGAAATCCTGGTTCTTGAAATAGCGCAACAACAGCGCGTCCCGCTCCTGCTCGTCGAGCGCGGAGATGGCTTCATCCAAGAGGGGAGCGACGCTGTTCCAATCGGGCGCCGAATCGGAAGTGGAATGAAAATCTTGCATAACCTGCCTCTCATGGGCGTGGCGGCGGCGCTCCTCCCGCATCAAGTTGAGCGCCGCGTAACGCGTGGCGCGATAAAGCCAGCCGGTCAGGGAAGCATCCTCTCGCAGGCTGCCGGCCAGCGAACGCGCTTTGCGGGCGAGATCGATGAAAACCCTTTGCGCGATTTCCGCCGCCAAGTCCGGCGACCCGATCTGCCGCCACGCCGCCGAATAAACCAGGCCGGCGTGCCGCTGGACGACCTCGCCGAAGGCGGGTTCGGATTTCTCAACGGCGTATTGCCGCAGCAGTTGAGCATCGGACTTGGCTTGCATTTCACTTATTAAACAACCGCTCCCCGTGAAATCCGACAGGAAATTTTTCGCTTTCCTTCCCCTACGCAGTCGTGTATTTAAGTCCCATGAAATTACTCAAAACTTTAATGGTATCCACGTCGTCCCTGATGCTCCTGGCGCTGCCGTCACCGGGGCAGGAGAACAACACCTTGACCGACGCCGAAAAGGCCGCGGGCTGGCAGTTGCTCTTCGACGGGAAGAGTTTCGACGGCTGGCATAAGTTTAAGCAACAAGATATGGGTCCCGGTTGGGTGATTGAGGACGGCGCGATGGCGAAAAAGGAAGGCGGCGGCGACATCGTCACCAGCAACAAGTTCGATTGGTTCGAACTCCAATTGGATTACAAGATTTCCGCGGGTGGCAATAGTGGCATTATGTACCACGTCACTGACAAGGGGCAAGCGATCTGGTCCACAGGGCCTGAGTTCCAATTAGAGGACGACTATCCGCCCGAAGACACCGGGTGGCTATGTGGATGGCTTTACGGCCTTTACAGACCACCCATCGACCCGGCCACGGGCAAGGAGCTTGACGCCACCAAACCGGCCGATCAGTGGAATCATGTCCGTTTAGTGGTCACTCCCCAAAAGTGCGAGCATTATATCAACGGCGTCAAGTACTTGGAATACGTCCTGCACAGCGAGGATTTCAACGCCAAAGTCGCGGCCAGCAAGTTTTCCAGAATGAAGGGATTCGCGGTGTCGGACATTGGATACATCGGATTGCAGGGAGACCATCCGGGCCAGGTCTCGTTCCGCAACATCAAAATCCTCCCCGTCAAACAGTAACGGCGCGATTAAGGCATCTCGGGTGAGAAGCGGTAGCCAACGCCCCGGACGGTGTCCAGATATTTTGCGGCAACGCCGAGCTTCTCGCGCAGGCGGCGGATGTGGGTGTCAACCGTGCGGGTGTCGATGTTCGTTTCGTACTCCCAGACGTCGCGCAAAAGTTGATCGCGCGACTGCACGTGGCCGATGCGCTGGAGCAGCATGACCAGCAGCTTGAATTCCGTGGCGGTCAAATCCACGCGCCGGCCGCGGACGGTGACCAGGTGGCGCGAGACATCCACCTGCAAGGGGCCGAAGGAGTAAGCATGGCCAGGCGCCGCGCTGTTGCTCTGCTCCAGCCGCTTCTTGACGCGCAAGACCAGTTCGCGCGGACTGAAAGGCTTGGGCACATAGTCGGCCGCGCCCAACTCCAGGCCGACAATCCGGTCGATCTCGCTGGCCCGCGCCGTGAGCATGATGATCGGAATGGCGCTGGTCTTGGCGTCGCGCCGCAGCAATTTGCAGACCTCCAACCCGTCCATCTCCGGCAGCATCAGATCGAGCAGGATCAGATCAGGCGTATTGGACCGGGCCTTGCGCAACGCTTCGGCGCCGTCGGCGGCGGTGTCCGTTTGGAATCCCGCCTGACCCAGATTGTAGGTCACCAAGTCCAAAACATCCGGTTCGTCGTCCACTACTAGTATCCTGTTTTTCATAGAGCTAGTCTGCATAAGGCCGCGCACAGAGCAACGGCGGCCGTGTGACGATTCTGTTACAGTTTGGCGTCACGAGGAGCTTGGCCCCTGTTGATAGCCTTCGATCAATTCCTTGATGCGCTGGGCATCGCTCTTGGAGTGGCCGTGACTGGCGATGGGGTCCGTCCCGCCGGAAGACTCGATGAGGATGTGCGACCAGAATAGGCCGGTATTGATGTGAACCGACGCCACTTTCTGCATGCTAAAACTCATTTCGTCCTTTTTGAACCACGACCGCTTGCGCCGCACGACGGACTTGTCGGTCACTTCGATGGTGGTGGGGAAGAGGTGATTGCCGCTGGTCCAGCGGCTGGCGGTGAATGATTCCGACGGCATGGCCTCCATGGAACGGCCATCGGGGGCGGGATGCAAGTCTTTTGGCGCCGTTTCCGCGGATTGCATCCTTTGCACCAGGGCGCTGGTGGATCTGCCCGGCACTGCTGGCAGGATCACGATTTTGACGCCCAGTTGTTCGAGCAGACGCCGCTCATCCTGGTTGATGGTGTCGATGGTATAATCCCCGCCTTTGACATAAATGTCCGGGCGCACAGACTGCAAGAAGGCCCTGGCGTCCAAGTCCGAAAAAACGCACACTGCATCGACTGATGCCAGCGCGGCCAGGACACCCGCGCGGTCGTATTCGCTGTTAAGCGGTCGTCCTGGGCCTTTGAGAGAACGCACTCCGGCATCGCTGGTCACGCCGACCAGCAACGCGTGGCCCTGATCGCGCGCTTGTTGGAGGTAGGTCACATGGCCCAGATGGAGAACATCAAAGCAGCCATTGGTGACGACCAGCTTCCGGCCGGTGCGCCGCAAGTTCTCGCGCCACGGTCCCAGAGTGGAAGCGGTCAGAATCTTTTCCGTGAAGTCCATCGTGGGGGAATTATAAAGGAAGAAGGATGAAGGAAGAAGGATGAAGTTTGTCCACAATCCGATGGGAAACCATCCATCGGCCGGAAGGGTGAAAGAAGATTCGCTTAGCGTGGGCGTCGAATTTTTCATCTCGAATTTTCTCGAATTTTCTGGAGCAAGTTGTATTTTACCGCGTGTTATCCTTGGCCCCCGGCGGATGCCTCCGGCTGCTTCTTGCTCGTGGTGGCAAGAGGCCGGCGGCATTCGACGGCTTCGGGCCGTGATGTTCCATGTCTTGTCAGACGCCAGGCTTCCTTCCCTTTTTCCTCGCCCTTTCATCACTCATTGTGTATGCCTATTTAACATGCTGCGTGTAATATAACTCACATATTAAGATACCGCAACATATTTCGCAAAATATTTTGCCCCGCCAACAGTTCCTCGGACCGCGAAGATTGTTTGAAAACGCAGGAAGGACCGTTTTAAAAAAGTGGATGGACAACGTTTTTTCTGTTGACCAGAGGCCCTTCCAATGGCTGACGCTCACGGCCGTCCTATTCTGGGAAGCGCAGGCATGACGCCGAGAATTATATTACAATACCATTGACTGACCCCGTTTTTCGTTTGATTACAATACCATTGACGGACCCCGTTTTCGATGACACTTACCCCGCCTTGGGTCGGTGACGAATCCGCTCGTTTTCCCGCTTGTTGGCCGCTCGATGGTGGATTGGCTGAAGAGAAAAACTTGAAAGGTGGAAGAAATGAGTGTAAGACATAGCTCTGTATGACAAGTACGCTAACTGTCCGGCTTCCCGCCGCGCTGGCGAGTGAGTCCAAGTCCAGGACTAAACGCGCCAAGACCAGCCCCAGCGCCGTGTTGCGCCGCGCCGCCGCCAATTACGTGCGCGAGAGAAAGACCGCAGCAGGACCAAACTTGATGCAAGATCATATCGATGCTTTCGCCGGCACGTGGGATGGCTATTGTTCCGGGGAAGAGTTGTTGCGAAAGACGCGGCCATGATCCTGGTGGACACCTCGGTCATTGTAGCCTGGATGGATCCCACGCACAGGCATCACCAGGAATGTTGGGCTGCGATTCGTCATTGGGCGCGATTCGTTGGCGATCAGTTCCATAACCTACGCGGAGTTAGCGGCGGGCGCCCGGACGCGCGAGGCCGTTGATGAGGCTCTGCAAGGCTTCAAACGAATTGACCTGAATTTCGCGTCCGCATGGCGCGCCGGACAAGCCTTTCGCCGGTATCGCCCGGTCAAAGGCGACGCGTCCGTGCTGCCGGATTTCTTTATTCGCGCCCAGGCCGCGAAATCGAACCTGGCCCATGTGACCAACGACCATCGTCGGCTGGCCGCCTGGCTTGACGTTGATTTTATTTTCCAGAAACAAAAGCGGTTTTGTGATTCTAAAACGGCCTTTTGCCCCGTTTCGCCACGCTGAATTTCGCCAGTGTTTGCAAGGGTTTTCCCCGCTTTCGACTTCGCTATGATTGACTCCATTTTGCCCTAAAAACCGCACGCCGGTATCCAAAAGCGATATACAATTTCTATTCGTCCTTCGTTTGAATCCAGCGCACACGGCTCAACGATACAATCTTGTTGCGAAAATCCGCTTGTGAATGATTTGCCAACAGCGTAAACAACAACTTGGCAACGTTTGCCGTGGAAGTTGGGTGGGCTTCCACCCGAATGACCCCGTAATGTTCGGACAAGGGCAGGACTACCCAATCACCAAAATGAGGATCAATCGTGACGAGCGTTCGTTCCTACTGCACAGCCCGTTGCAGAATCAGTGAATCATCAGCCCGTGCGTGGCCAGTTTCCTCCGCGCGGACGACATCATGCCCTGCGTCGCGCAAAAGCACACCCAGTTCGACCCGAAGCATCTGATCGAGGTAAAGGCGCACGGAGGCTTACGCGACATCGAGGGCGGTGATTTCCGTGTGCAGAATGGAATGCCGGGCGTACTCCAAGGCGGCCTGAATATCATCCCGCGTCAATTCCGGGTAGCCTCGCAGCAAAGAATTCCAAGATTCATCGTCGGCCAGTTGTTCCAGAATTGTGGCCACAGGAATCCGTGTGCCTTTGATAACCGGCTGGCCGCCACAGACACGCGGATTGATTTCAATACGCTCGCTCATATCCAAACGATACGCGCACCGTTTGGAAACCGCAAGCGTCCGATATTTCCATCTGGCGCAGCCGCATTATGGCATCACCACAGCACCGCCAAACGTGTGCGCGGAAACCTAATTTTGCCGATGACACTTGCGCCGCCTCGTGCCGATGACAAATCCGCTTGCAATCGCGCACAACGGCTGCTCGACGGAAAAACCGTGGCGCGAAGCAAACGGTGTTCGCGCAAATGCCGGTCAAATTGCTCGAAGCGGGGCGCGCAGAGCGCTGCAAGCGAAGCGCATAAAACAGAAGGGACGCCTTACCTCTAACGTAGGTTAGCAGTTTGTCAAGGACAACCGCCGCGGGCTTCGACGATATGTTGCCGCGAGAACGCAGAGACCACCAACGACAGTTGCCGCAAACGATACCGCCGCAGCCAACGACCGCCACCGCAAGAAGTCCCGCCACAGTCAACGATTGGTCCGGGCACGGGCTGAGCAATGGTCACGGACGCATCCGCAAACGCTTATCGCGGGTTGGTGGGCAACGCTTGCTTTCATAACGCCAAGCCTTATATTTCTCCTCATGGCAACAATCGCTGAAGTTGAAAAACTCGCGCTGGATTTACCGGAAAGCCAGAGAGCCGTCCTCGCCGCGCATCTGCTGGGATCGCTTCCATCCGTTCTCCACGATGAGGACGAGGGCATCGCGGAGGCTCTTCGGCGCGATGCGGAGCTTGATGCAAATCCGTTGGCGGGCATCTCGCTGGAGCAACTTGACCTGCAGATCAAACGCCGCCGAAGCTGATGCGGCTAATCCTTCACCAGAAGGTTTACTCAGACATCGACAAGATCATGGATTATTACGAGCAGGCGGATATTCCAGAACTTGCCGATGAGTTCTACAAGGAGTTGCGGCATTTCATGGCGGGAGCTGCCGAGAGGCCGGAAACTTTTTCGATTCGAGAGCGTGACATTCGCCGAGTGAACCTAAAGCGCTTCCCGTACCACTTTCTATTTCGCATCGTTGGCGATGTGGTTCGGATTCTTGTTGTGCGCCATCACAGCAGACATCCATCCTTGGGGATCAGACGACGCTGAACATTTACCGCCACGCCGCCGCAAACATTCCATCACGCTCTCTTTTGGCCTTTAGGGGTGGGTTGTTGGCTTCGTCGGAAGCGTGCCGGAACCCTTGTTGCCGTGTGTTGCTCTTGGGCGTCACTGGCCGAGTCAGTTGCTTATGCGCTCTCAGGGTTCCGCCGTCGCGCAAGGCTATGGCGGGACGAGCCGCGCGGCCCCACTGCGATTGCTTGCCCCGTCACGACCCCCTAGCAATCGCTGGATGCGGATGCGACTGGGAGCAGGAGACCGGCGAACATGGCGAAAAGCTCGTAGGGGCGGACTAACTTTGGGCGCTTCTGGTTCCGGCGTGGCACCGGCTTTGCTGGTTTGGACGATTGTAAAGACTGTGATGGGCCGAGGACGGAAAGGGCGGAATCCAAGTTCATGGAAAAGGAGTTCCTGATTCCCAGTTGTTCAATCGGGTCACAGGGCCAATTCTTTGCCTGACCTTGTGTAATACTCTAATATCTGTCCCGGCACTCGATTTCTTTTCCTTCGGCCACGTTTTCAAGGCGGGGGGATAGGTAGTTGCAATCAAGGTTGGATAGTGTAAGCATACAGCCGATGAAGCACGAATGCCGATGAACACGACCCCTCCTAAACTTCTATTAATTCGGCGCGCCGTGATTGGAATACTTCTCAGCATTTTCGCCGCGTATATTGTGTTCATATGTTGGCTACACATCTCGTACGCTTCAAATCTACCTGATGCACCCGATTTGAAAAACGGACGAATCTATAAAATGGTCGTGAACCACGGTTTCGTTCGTTACGGGAATGAAAATGAACTTCACACGCTGAGATGGGGCGAAAACATGTTCCCATTCGCTCCGGTGTGTTTTCTCAGTGCGCTAATCTTGGGCATGCGGTGGGGCTCAATCCATATTCGAGGGTCCAAACCAAACAGCGCGAAATCTGACACTGCAACCTTTGCTGTTTTTTGCGGTTTTTTTGGGTGTTTTTCGGTTCTCTCGACATGACAAACGACCTTGCGTACACCCTTGTGGCTCTGCATTGAATGCCCTGTTGTCCTGTTGAGTGATTTTGGACTTTTATTGTGCGACGGCCCCTTCGCTCATTCAAACACAAAAATGGAAACGACTTTTCTGAAGCTGAAAGGCGGCTGTGGGCGTGAGACAGAATTCTT
>PLIU01000364.1 GCA_003140095.1 Verrucomicrobiales bacterium
GGCCGCCGCCCTGTTGTCCGCCTGCGCGGCTCGCGCCGAGCCTGCGGTTGACACGAATCCTCCGATTACTTTGCCCCCCGAATCGTTTTTTAAAGGCTTCCCCGAACGAGACCGCGATGCGGCCCGGCAGTTCTACAAAAAGCACATTGAGCTGCAAGGGCTGTCGATAGCAGCGGCTGGCGAGGTGTCGGATGCCGCCTTGGAGCGCACTTATTACATTGTCAGCCATATCCTGGCGGGGCGTCCTGATGTTTTGCACGCGATGGCGACAAACGGCACACGCTTGATCATCATTGGCAAGGACCAACTCTACAGTGACATGCCGGAATATCGGCACATAGAAAATCCGGCTTACTTCAACGAACGCGTCCGTGGAACCGGCGGGTTTCGCGTCACCAGCTTTGGCGAGGAGAATTTGCTCAATCTCCTGCTGGATCGTTATGACGACGAAAGCATCAGCGTGCATGAATTCTGCCATACCATAGATGACGCTCTTGCCAGCATCGATCCCACTTGGCACGGCCGATTACGCAAAACTTTTCGCCACGCGCTCGACAAGGGTCTCTGGAAGAACGCCTACGCCGGATCGAATCCCGCCGAGTATTGGGCTGAGATCTGCCAGGCCTACTTCGATTGCTCGCGCATCAATAATTGGAATCACGCGGCCATCGCCAGCCGCGAACAATTCAAAATGTACGATCCGGAAGGCTATGCCCTTGTCAAAACCGCCTTTAATTTCACGCCGGAAAATGACTGGCGCTACGTCCCCTACCAACTTCAACCTTCCATCATCGCCCCGCCGGCGAAATTTGGCATCGATCCTTACTACACCAAATTCACCTGGGCGCGGGAGTTCACCGTGGTCGGGTCCGCCAAAGCCAGTGACCAGGCGCTGCTGAAGGCGAATGATACGATTCGCAAAATGTTCGCCTACCGACACGACATTTTAAAAGCCCTGATCGCCGCCGGCGTCAAACTCGTTGTTCTGGGCAATGATGAGGCTCTGACGGAATTGCCCGATTATAAGAACGCGCCCGATCAGACCAATTGGGACAACACCGTCCGCCTGCACGAGTACACAGCCGCCAGCAAGACACTGGTCGTGCCCGAGCAAAACCTCCTCGGCACGGTGGACGATCCCTTTCAAGGCAAAAGCATGGTCATCCGCGAAATGGCCAGTGCTATTTACCACGTGACCGGATTGCGCCCCGAGGACCCCAATTGGGACCATCGCGACCGCGACGTCCAGCAATATGAAATGCGCGTCAAACGAATGGACGAACGATTTGATCATCGACTCCAGGAGAATTACACCAACGCCATGGCCAAGGGCATGTGGAAAGGCACGCCCGCCGTTCATGATCGTGTCGAATACTGGGCGGAAGGCGTTTTGGCCTACTTTGACGCCGCCGGCGCCGGAGATCCGCCCAACGACCAGCCCCATCCCATCATCACCCGCGAACAACTCAGAAGCTACGATCCCGCCTTATGCGCGCTGGTGGAAGAAACGATGGCCTACAATGGCCACCAAGACTGGCGTTACAACGTCCACGCCCCTGGCGTCCTCAGCATGGAAATGGTCTTGCACACCACCAAGCACCCGGCCCGCTAAGAGCCTGTCTGAAAATTCGCCCGGCCGGGCGACCGGACCTGCAAAGGATTGGAATTTTGGGCCTTTCCTGTAGGCCGCGTGCCCTCACGCGGCGCTGGGTGCGAATTCTCAGACACGCTCTAAGCCGTATCCATGCAGTTCGGGTTTAACCCAAAGACGCAACGCAGTCGAGCCGCAACCCAATTCTCGCCACGAAGAGCCCGAAGCAACTCGAAGAGGAACCATCCATGTAGTCCTTTTCAAAACTTCGTGTCCTTCGCGCTCCTCGTGGTGAAAAAGTTTTCTCAGAAATGAGCGAAATTGGAAAATTGCATTGCAGAGTCGCAAGGGTAGGAAGCGAATTTGGCTCCGTGATCCAACCTCCCCGTTTGGTGGGGAGGACTGCCAATGGCAAAATCCCTTTGCGTCTTCGCTCCTTTGCGCCTTTGCGTTGAAATCCTTCTGCCAGACTCTATCGTGAAGGCTAAGGAGAGGCCGAAGCCATGCCATTGTGCTCGGGCGGCTCCTTGTCAAGCAAGCTGTGAACAAAGAAATCCCGCATGCGCCGCTCGGCATAGGCCGAGGCCGGTCCCCGGATGCCGTGGTCCGCGCCCGGAACCACCAGCAACTCAAAATCCTTGCGCGCGCGGATCAACGCATCGGCCAAGCGCATGGTCGATTCCGGCGGGACATTGCTGTCCATTTCCCCGACGATGAGGAAGAGTTTCCCCTTCAAGCGCCAGGCATTGTCGATGTTGGAGCAGTCGGAATACTGCGGCCCGACCGGATACCCCATCCACTGCTCGTTCCAAGACGCCTTGTCCAACCGGTTATCGTGACAGCCGCTGTTGGCCACCGCCGCTTTGTAAAAGTCTGGATGAAATAAAACCGCCCCGGCCGCGTTCTGGCCCCCCGCCGAAGTTCCATAAATCCCGACACGGCTAACGTCGTAGTAGGGATACCTGGCCGCCACCGCGCGATGCCAGAGGATTCGATCCGGGAAACCCGCGTCCTTCAAGTCATGCCAGCACACGTCATGAAAGGCCTTGGAGCGAAAGGCCGTGCCCATGGCATCCATCTGCACCACGATAAATCCCAAGTCTGTGAGCGAGGCGAACCGTTGCGTGGCGCTGAAGGATTTGGGCACATAAGCGCCCTGCGGGCCTGCATAGATATTTTCCAAAACGGGATATTTCTTGTTTGGATCAAAGTTCTTGGGCCGGCAGATGATTCCCCAAACGTCGGTCTCGCCGTCGCGCGCTTTGGCGACAAACACCTCCGGGGACTGCCAGCCGCTTTCCTTCAACTCGGAAATGTCAGCCTTTTCCAATTCGCAAACCAGGCTGCCATCGGACGTTTTCCGCAAATTATGGACTGGCGGCATATCCACGCGGCTATAAGTGTCAATAAGATACTTGCGATCGCCCGAATATTGCACCGTGTGCTGGCCATCCCCCTCCGTCAACGCGGTCAAACCTGTGCCGTCGAAATGGATGCGGTAGTATTGAACGAAATACGGGTCCTGCCCGGCGTCCATGCCGCCGGCGTGGAACCACACCTGCCGCGCCTCCTCCTCGATGCGGTCGATGCCGCGCACCACCCAGGGTCCCTTGGTGATCTGGCGCTTGATCGAGCCGTCTTTAGTGTCAATTAAATAAAGATGCCGCCAGCCGTCGCGCTCCGAGACGTAGATCATCTCGTCGCTCTTATCCAGCCAGTTGATATAGTTCATGTTGAGCATCTCATTGTGGGCGGTCCAAATGAAAGTCTTGGACCTTTCATCCACTAGGTTGCGCGCCTCGCTCGTGCGGGTGTCCACCGCGATGACGCGGAGGCGTTGATGGCCGCGCTCGACCTGTTCGTAGGCCAAGCGGCGTTTGTCGGGCAGCCAGTGCGGGCGCGGCGGCTCCCATTCGTGTTCGTACGGGTCCACCGCCGGTTTGCTCTGCTTGCCCGTTGCAACGTCGAACAAATTCAATTCGTAATGTGTAAATCTGTCACCCGCTTGCGCGTACGGCCGACGATGCAGGATCGCCCGCCCGCCGCCGCTCGGCGAAGTTTCGATGTTGAAGACCTCTTTTTGATCGCCCGGCTCGATTCTCCATGCCACGACCACGTCTGACTCCGGCGACCACTCGATCAAGCCGTAAGCGTGGTTTGTTGTCCCATCCTGGCTCAGTTGACGCTCCGCGCCGTCCTGCGGGCGGAGGAACACATTTCCATCGCGCACCAGCGCGGTCCATTTGCCATCGGGCGATTTGCGTGAGCGCCGCCCGCGCGGTTCATCGTCCGCGTCGTCCTTCGACGTTTTATCGTCCTCTTCCGCAGCCGGCGACAAGAGATACCCAACAACCGGTTGGGCCATCGCCACCGGTTCATCAGGAGCAATCAAGGACGACGTCTTCGTGCCTTCGGCACCGGCTGTCTCTTTGCATTCGTAAGCATCCAAATTGCACTCCCAGGTTTTGTCCGCCGCCTCAAATTTTACCGTCCTGGCGTCGTCGCTGAAGTTGAGGTTGGAAATGGGAAGATGATCGCCCTTGTATTGGCGCTGGGCGGCCTTGGAGAGAGCGGCGGCGAGTTTGTCATGATCAAACGCCGGCTGCCTGGTTCCTTTGTCCGCATCCACCAGAATGAATTCGCTAGCCTCGCCGCGAAGATCGTTGCGATACCAGAATTTGGTGTCCGCGGCGAACCAATGCGGAACGAGGCGGCCTTTATAGACGCCGCGCTCCGCCTCTCCGGCACGGCCTCGCCGCGCCTGGGCGGTGTTGTTGGTTTGCGCCGGCGCGCTGGCTGCGGCGAAGGCGGCGACAGCCAACGCGGCGAAGACGGGCAGCATTCTTTTTGTCTTCATCATGGCACTGTCCATTCCTGGATTCCAGCCGACCAACCGGAACGCATCTTCACTTCGAGGCGCAGTCCGGTCGTCAGCACAGGCTTGAATCCAATTTTATTGTACTTGTCTCTTTCCACGCCATACGTGTCGGACGTCTCGACCGGGGTCCATTGATCGCCGTCTTTGTAGAGAACGCGCCAGGACTCCGGCGTGCGGCATTCGCCCGTGCCGGTGTCGTCAAACCAATAAACGGACGTGGTCGAGACGGCGGCCTCTTTGGCGAACGCATATTCCACCCAGGCGGCGGCGCCCTTGCGTGGCCACCAGTCAAAAAACGTGTTCTCCGCGTCATTGGAGGACGCCGGCTCGGCCAGGTCGTTGATCGCCGCCGCATTCTTGCCGCCCTCGGAGACGGTGACTTTGCTGGTGGATGCGATCGTCGGCCGCGGCTGGACGCGTGCGGTCTTCTCCGAATCGGGCACCCAGACCATCATCTCCGAGCGGCCGCGGTTGGCCCAGGCATAGTAGGGAATGGCCTGAAAATTCTGCGGCGTTTTCACGAGTTGGCCCTGTTCGTCGCGTGTCACGAGGAACGCGCTGCCGCGAAGCACCTCCACGCCATGGAGCAGGTCCGGCTCGAACGAAGCGGCCAGTGGCGCATCGTCCGGCAGCATCAAGCTCCGCACGTGTCCGCCTGGATTGTCCGGCGACTCCAGGCAATAAACAACGGGGCCGCGCTGCAAGGCCACGCGTCCGCGGTCCGCTTGCACGGCTTCGTTGGCCGCCACCCGGCGCGCCGGCATGGGCAGGTTCAATTCGATCGTGTCGCCGTCTTTCCACTCTCTTGTCAATTGAACATAACCCTTCTCGAGCTTGACCGTGACCTCTTCGTCGTTGACTTTTAAGGTGACAGGTTCATTGGGATGTTCGATGAACCTGTACAAATCGCCTGGAACCGCTTGGTCCCTGGCCCAGCCGGGCACGCGGATATCGACTGTAAATTGAGCGCTGGCGTCCGGGTGGATTGTCATTTTCACCAGCCCATCCCAGGGATAGCGTGTTTCCTCGGTGATTTTGAGGGCTCGTCCGTTGTCCATTTTAATTTCAGCCTTGTTGGCGGCGAAAAGGTTCACGTACAGAGTGTCGCCCTTCTGCGCATACAGATAGCCGGGCACCGAGGGCATGAAGCGGGTGATGTTGCCCGGACAGCAGGCCACGCCAAACCACGGGCTGCGCGCGTGTTGGCGATTGGACTCCAGCGGGTTTGGATAGAAGAACTTCTTGCCGTCCAACGACACGCCGCTCAAAAGGCCGTTGTAAAGCGTGCGCTCCATCACATCGACGTACTTGGCGTCACCATGCAAAAGAAAGAGGCGCTGGTTCCAGAAGTCATTGGCCACCGCCGCGCACGTTTCGCAATACGCGCTCATGTTGGGCAGATAGTAATCGGGGCCAAACGCCTCCCCGCCTCCGAGGGCGCCGATGCCGCCCGTGATATAGAGTTTTTTGCCGGCCACATTCTCCCAAATGGCGTCAATGGCGTGGACATACTTCTGGTCGCCGGTCAGCGCCGCAACGTCGGCCATGCCGCTGTAAAGATAGCCCGCGCGCACCGCGTGACCCACCGCCTCTGTTTGATCGACCGGCTTGATGAGCGATTGATGGTACTCATCCCCACCCGGTCCGCGCACATCAATGAAGAACTTCGCCAACTTCAGATAACGCTCATCGCCGGTGGCGCGATAAAGCTTGGCCAGGCCCATTTCGACAATTTCATGGCCCGGCCAAATGTGGTTCAACTTGTTGGTCTCCGGGCCAAAGGTATCGCACAGGAGATTGGCCTCTTTGATGGCGATGGCGAGCAAAGCGCGCTCGCCGGTCGCTTGATAATTGGCGACAGCCGCTTCAAACAAATGGCCCGCGTCGTATAACTCATGGCTTTCATCGGGGTCGTTCACCCACCGTTCGTGGCCGGACCACTCGTGTGGATGCTCTGGATTGATCGTTCGCGCCGTGTAGAGATAGCCGTCAGGCTCCTGGGCGGCGCCAATTTTCGCAATCAAATCGTCCAGATAAGATTTCATTTTCGGATCCGGCTGGACCGCCAGCGCATAGGAAGCCCCCTCCAGCACCTTGTAGGGATCGGTGTCGTCGAATGGATACGGCGGCGGCTTCCGATTCAAAACTTGCTCGCCGCGCAGGACTTCGGCCGCGCGAATGAAGTTATCCATGCGTCCGGATTTCACACACTGCTCGAACGCGAACGGAATGGTGACCAACCGGTTGGTCTCGATGCGCGGCGACCAAAAGAGGTCATTGATCTGCACGGAAGTGAACGGGACGGGCTTGACCGGGTAATCGCGCGCGGGTTCCTGGGCCTGCAAACCAACGGCAACCGCGGCGCAGGCGCCCAGAAATAATGCAAAAGTCGCCTTCATTGGATCGCCACCCTGATTATGGTGAGGGAATTGGGGGGGAATTGATAGCTGAAATGATCGCCGGCGGTTTCAAGGCCGCCATAAACGGGCGCGACTTTGGCCGCGTTGTCAATCGAATTGTTGTCCGTAAGGTGTCCGGAAGCAAGCGTAATCAAGCGCGCGTTGCCCGCCATGCGCGCGGCGCCACTGAGGTTGACTTGTCCGCTGACCGGAGTCCTGGAGACATTGATGGCTTTGAGAACCAATTCACCGCTCCGACCATCACGCCCGGCCAGAGCAAAAAAGCGATCGGACTCGGGCGCCAGTGCGTCGTGAATGAGTTGCCTATCGAGAAAACATTGGATGCGACTCCCGTTGATCTGGAGCTTCAGGTCGTACCAGCGCCCCGTTTCCACGCTGCCCGGAACATGCGGGCCCACTTCGGTTTGATTGAATTCGATCGCGTGCTCGCGGTTGCCCCAACCGCCGACGTTCCACCAATACTTGTCACCGCCCTTATGGCCGAAAACGATCAGGAATCCTTCCGGGCCGCTGATTTTGCGGGCCTTCAACGTGATGGTGTAGTCGGTCCAATTCTCGTCGCCGAAATAGCTCAGACCCACCGCCTCATCCCCCTGCCGGTAGGCGCCGTCCACCACGGACCAAGCGCCGCCGTCGGTCTTCCACTGATCGGCGCCCTTGGAAAAATCCGGCGCAGCCAACATCTGACCATCCTTTTCGACACGAATGTCCTTGAACTCCGCCGCCGTATTCCAAGTCCCCACGCCGATGCCGCCGGAAATGCCGGCTGGTGTGATTGCCGTAAAGTTGACATCGGTTTGGACGGCGCAATCGGGGCGGTTGAGGCCGAACAATTTCCAGAGATAATAGGAAACCGTGCCGTAGGAACGGAGGCTGTCAAAATAAATCATGCCGTGCCAATCGGTTCGTCCATGGACGTTGGCCAGGAGCGGAGCGTAGGAGACCATTTTGACCACATCGGCATTGCGCTCCAGGCCCATGAGGAACGCGCCTTCGGCCAGCGCCGCGATCAGATTGCCCTTGTCGCGTCCGCCCTCGCCGGAAGTGACCGCTACTTCGCCATCATACACCGGCGGCAGGCTTCGGTCGCGATGATCATAATGATGAACATTGTTCATGAACCACTGCGGACTGTTGTAGAAATGATTGTCTTCGAGGTCCGAATCGCCGGTTTTCATCCATTCGCGCCGCAGAAACGAAAAATCGGCGATGTAGGAAACGTCCGGATATTTCGCCTTCAAGGCCGAGTGGACCAGTTCGTAACGTTTGGGGAAATTGCGTGTGCCGCCTTCATTTCCCACTTCCACCAATTTGATTCCGAAAGGCTCCGGGTGCCCCAGTTCTGCGCGTTTTCGGCCCCAAGGAGAGGAGGCGTCGCCGTTGGCGAAGTCCAGGGCGTCCACAAAATCGGCGGCCACGCTATCCATTTGCTCCATCGGCACGTCTTCGACGCTGCGGAACATACAAGTTTCGCCCGCGAACCCGACGTAAAGCGGCTCCGCGCCGATGTCCTGGCAAAACTGCAGATATTCATAGAAGCCCAGCCCGTGCGTCCGGCGATAATTCCACGGCCCCCAAACTTCCTCGCGTTGTTCCAAGGGCCCGATGGTCTTCTTCCAATTGTAAGCAGTCTCGACCGTGCCCCCTTCCACGACGCATCCGCCTGGGAAGCGAACGAAGCCCGGCTTGAGGTCCGCAATCAGTTGGGCGAGGTCGCGCCGAAGCCCATTCTGGCGGCCTTTGAAGGTGTCTTGGCGAAAAAGCGAAACCATGTCCAGCCACACCGTCCCTTTGGCGCCCGCTGTCAAAATAAACCTGGCGTCGCCCAGCGTGGCCTTTGCCTCGAGCGTGGCCGTGAATGGTTTCCATGCCCGCGAAAAGCCGCGAATCGAAACCGGGTCCGCCACCACGCGCCCCTCATCGGTTTCCAGCGCAGCGACGAGCGGGCCGTCGAATCCATCGGCGGCGCGCGCCCAAAAGGACAAGTGGTACTCCTTGCCCTCCATGACGCCGATACCCCAAAACCCGTGGTTGGCAATGCCGAGGCGGCCGGTGGAAACGTCGTCGATTTGGAGACGCAAGGAACGCGGAGTGGCTGGATCCAGAGGTTGATCCATGTCAGTCGCCGCAACCCCGCGCGCGCCGCCCTCCTGCACAAGGGTCCAGAAGGGGGTTCCGTTTGTGGTGTAGCCGAAACGCGAGAAGCCCGCGTCATAGCCACCGCCGTCCAACCACCGCCCATTCTTGTAGGTAAACCCTTCCGGCGGCTTGGAGTCCTCAAATCCGCGATTCCGAATCAGTTCGGCATATAATCCACCATCGACGCCATGATTGATCTCCTCCAGAAAGATTCCATACATGCGAGGGTTTATGGCCGGGCCGCGTTGGTTCAGATCGATGGTGATGGTGGCCGTGGCTGGGGAAACCGAGGCGGGATCGTCCTGGAATTCGCTCGAATCGGCGCTAGTCGTGCGCGTAACCTTCATCCGGCCGCCGAAGAATTCATCCCACAACGCAAAGGCCTCAGGGTCGTAGGCTTTGAGGCCGTCCGGGCCGTTTTCCGGTTTTGGGCCGGTCATGTGCAGGTCGCCATGAGTGCCAAAATACCACATCGAAAGTTCCGCAAAGAACTCGTCATCATTGGAAGCGGCGTAAGCCTTTTCCCAAAGCCCCTTGGCCAGGGAAGCCTTGTACTGGCGCCGGAAGCGATCGCGAATGTCGCGCGGGATTCCAAACTGGTAGATGCAATGGGCGAATTCATGAACGCAGATGTCGCGGCCAAAGTAGCGGTCCTTCTCCAGCTTGAGCAGATTCTCCTCCCCGCAGGAGGAAATTCTGCCGCCCATTCCTCGCGTGCGCTGATCGATGGTCAGGCCATTGTATTCCGGCAGCGGCTTGCCTTTGTCGAAGCGCCATTCCGGGAGATCGGAGGTGACTTGGTTTCGGCCAATGATGTGCAGTTCCGCGCCGGAGTTCGTTAAATTGGAGCAAACCGAAGGCAAATGGCTCAACATCATGGCCAGCCGCGCTTGCGCCGCAAAGAGCGCCTCGTCCGCCACTTCCGAGGACGCCTTGATGGGAATGCCCTGATAATCAAGAAGTTTGGCGAAAAAATGATTTTCCGCCGGGACAATAGCGCGGACAACTTCCGTGGATTGCCCGGCGCTGGCCGTGGCGGGCAAAAGACGAAGCCCAAGCAAGGACCAACATGTCACAGTAAGCCAACGCCGCGAAAATCCATTCACAACTTTGTCACCACCAATACGCCGGCTCACCGCTTACCCCGCTTGTGCTGTCGGTGCGCTTAATCATATATTGGAAATCGCGCCACTCGACGTGGCCATCAATCATGGCCAAGTTTCCTCCCGCTGGCTTATTAGGATTGACAAAATGGGCGGTGGTGTGGGTAAAAGGCTTCCCGTTAACCGTGTAGCCGCCTTCAACGCTGTTCCAAATGCCATCGGCCTCCAAAGTCGCGTCGGCGAGTAACACCCGTTGCGAGACCGGACCGTATTGAACGGTAGATGGACCTACCTCCCAAGTTGTGGGCGTGCTCATTTTGTAGTTGATATTGGTCATCGGCCCGGCCTGCGTGAATTCGGCCGTGCCTGGCAGGGTCAGGGCGTATCCGACCACATGGATGTTCCCCGGGGCGTAATTATAAAAAAGATCGTAGTTGTTCGTATCCCCAAATTTCCAAGCCGTGCCGGGACAATAGAAGGTCCGCCAAATCATGCCATCGGACACCAGGTTGAGGCCCTCGTTCCATGGTAAGTCCCAGGCCCAATAAACGCCTCCATCGTTGGCCTGCTGCGGCAAAAGGTCCTTGTTTTCATTGCAATAAATATGCATGGCGATATTAAATTGATTGAGGTTGTTCTTGCATTCGGTGCGGATGGCCTGGTCTTTGGATTTGGCCAATGCCGGCAAGAGAAGCGCCGCCAGAATCGCGATGATGGCGATGACCACCAACAGCTCGATCAGTGTGAATCCCCTCTTGGCGCAAGACCGGCCGGCAGATTCACGCCGGCTCTCTCCTCTCCTCATCGCGCGTGTGGCGGCCTCATTCATAGCTTATTCGCTTTCTGCACATTACAAAACGGAACGCCGGAATTCGAGTTCCGGCAGTTCCGAGCTTGGCGTAACCTCAACATCATCGTACCTTATGGCGCGGTCTGCGTCAATCGGAAGAAAAGGTTGCCGGTGCTGCTGATGGGCAGGGTGACCGTCGCCAATCCGGTGGTGTAGGTCGGCGCCGTGCTGACCGTTTGCCAATCAGAAGGACTCAAGCTAGGCGATGATTGCAAGATCGCCCCGGGATAATCGGGCCAGGTGATGGTGACAAAACCGGGGGAAGTGGACACCTGCAGCGGCGTTCCCTCTAACGCGGCATCCAGCATGAAGCTGTCAAACTGCACGTAGCCATAGACGCTGTTAAAGTCGGCGAAGGCAATGCCGACCTGCATGGGCTGGCCGGCAAACTTGGCATTGGAGAACGAGGTCTTGTTCGGAGTCAAGTGCCACGGCTGGTTGTTAGTGCTGCGCTGGTACACATTGAAATTCGTGAAATTTCGTCGGACCAACAACAGCCAGTTCTGACCGTCGAACGGATCGGGCTGAGTGGTTTGATCGCTGACACCGTCAATCGTAATTTCCGGATAAGTTCCGATATTGTACTCGTCGAAACGAGCCATGCGCACGAAGCACTCGCCATTGTCCCCCGCAATGGGCGGCCCTGCGCCGTCCAGAGGCGCGCCGATGGTCTCCCCGGTAAGGGTGGCGCCGCCGTTGGTGCTGTCGCTGTAGGCGCGAGCCATAATGGAGGGAATGCTATAGTTGACTGTATCGCTATAGTTATTGATATGAATAGCCATCTGGAAGTCACCCGGCACGTATTTGAAGAGGAAAAAGCCGTCGTCGTTAAGAAACTCCCAGCCGCTGTAGCCATTGGTGATGGTCAACATCCCGGGGGTGGTGATGCCCGCGTCGGCGTCCAGCGTCGAACCCCCTGCCCCAACCGTGGGCGGGCTTTGTTCTGGAAGGTCGCCGTAGTTGGTGTAGATGCCGTCAAAGAATGTTCCAGCCACACCATTGCTCAGGTAATCATGCGGCGTGGTAAAGTAGTCGGTATAGCCGGGCGAACGGACCACCGCGTTGACGGTGTTGGTGAACCCGCTATATGTGACCGTCACAGCGGCCGTGCCATTGGTGTAGCCGGAGAGCACGCCATCCGCCGTATCCACTACATTCGTGTCACCCGAAGTCAAAACCGCGAACTGGCTGACGTTGACGACGGCCCCTCCTTCATAATAGCCCAGCACCTGGAGTTGCCCTATGCCACCCGCGGGAATGGTGGGCGGTGGAAGCACAACGATGTTGGTCAGAACGCCGTCGAGCAACGAGCCCGACGCGCCGGTGGGCGGAATAACATCATCAAACACTTTGTTGGTGCTGGAACCGTCCCAAGTGTAAACGGCCGCATAATAGACGGTGCCAGGTGTCAGCCCGGTGACCACGGTGCTGTTACTTATCGATGTCGGTGGATTGGGCGATCTGTAAACCACCCAGTTGCCATCGCCCAGATCGCTTCCCACGCCAAAAGCCTGGGCGCCGCTGTCGAACAAATAGCCGTACGGCGGCTGCGCACTGACGGGCGCGCCCGCACGCATGACCACCATGCTTTGGATCGGAAGACCGTTGCTTTCCGCGATCCACGACAGCGTCATCGACAGATCGTTATTAAGGGTCACGGTCAAATTAGTGGCTGGCGGCGGCGGCGGCGCATTGGTGGGGCTGACGATCCCGACGCCGTCGAGCATAAAGGTATCAAATTCGGCAGTCCCGTCCGACCCTGTATTCATCTGTTCGGCGATGCCAACTTCCATGGGTGCATCATTGGCGGCCTCGGGCACGACAAATGTCCCGGCCAAGTCCCAAGTGCCATCATTATTGGTCGCCGCCTCGTAGAAGTAGAAATTGGTCGAATCGAACCTCTGGAGGAGCAACCATGCATCCGTGGCATTGAGTCCAGCCTGGTCGGTGGGGGCGTTGCCATCGAGAGTGTAGCGGGCCGAAAGAGCGCCCGCCTGGACCTTCCACCAGTTCACATGGGTCTCGCCACCGTTGCCGCCGGCTGCGCCCTGGGTGGCGCTGCCGGTGTCGTCAAACAACCGCGCCATGAGGCCGGCTGAGTTAAAATTTATATTGTTCATCGTCGTGATATGAACACTGGCTTGAAAATCACCGGTGACAATTTTGAACAGGAATGGACCATCGTCTCCGACGCCTTCCCAACTGGAACCGGCGGCATTGAGTGAAAGGATATTGGTGTTGCTGATATCGGCATCAAGATCGAAAGTCTGTCCGGAGCCGGCGCCTGCAAATATTTGGGCGCTGGGAACATCGCCAAAATTCAAGTATTCCCCATCCCACGACGTACCCAGCAGACCGTCGGTGATGTAATTATGAGGAATACTGAAGCTATCGGTGAAAACAGGCGTGTGAACGGTGACAGCATTGGTGCCCGAAACGCCGCCATAGGTGGCGGTGACATTGGCCGTGCCATTAGTCAGCCCTTCCATCACCTCGCCTGAAATTTGCAGGACCGTGGGGTTGTCCACGCTCAAAGTTATATTTGGGGACGAACTTACATTGTAACAATCTCCGCTGGTGTAACATGCTGTCACAACAGCCAAGCCGACGCCGTTCACCGGGATGGCGGAGGGCGCGGTGACAAAGCTGACGGAGGCCAGGGTGCCCGGCCCGTTGAAATTGGTGGTGGCCGGGTTGGAATCGTAGGTAATGGGCGTCGTTCCGCCGTTAGTCGTGTAGGAGTAAACCGCGAGGCTATAGACGTTGTTGCTGCCACCAAGGCCGCTGACGGTGACGTTGGTGCCCGAACCGACGTAAACGGCCTGTTGATGGCCGCCCATGTTGGTCACCGCGCCATTGGTGGGATTGCCGACATAGGAGAAGCCATAATACGGCGACTGAATGATGGGTTGGTTCTCACTCAACACGACGACACTGCCATCACTGCCCGGCGCCGGTGTCCACGACACCGTGACGGAGGTGGGGTTGACGGGAGCGGAAACCAAGATGTTCGTCGGATCGCTGGCCGGGGGCCTAATGGTGTTCGTCCCGACCACGCCGAAATCTGTTAAGTAAATGATCGGAACATCGGTGGTGAACGTCCCCTCCTCGATGCCGACCTCCATTGCGGCGCCATGCAAATCCGGCCGGGCAATGGTCTGTTCAAGTGTCCACGGCCCGCCGTAAGTCGCGCTATCGTAAAAGGTAAAGATGTCGCCGGTGCGGGTTAGGCGCAGGAAAACGTCCGTGTTGGTGCTGTCCGTGCTGCCGTAGAGGTTGGTGACGGTGATCTGATTATCCAACGCGTTGCTGGCGTAGCGGACCTGGGTGGGAACGCCGAATTCTTCAAATCGTGTGATGTTCAACCAGTTTTCGTTCGCGTTTGTGCCAGTCGGATTGTAGGGCTGCCCGGTTCCGTCGCTGACGGCGCGGGCCAAAAGCCCGGCGAACGTATAGGCCTCGGCATTAAACGGTTGGGCAACATCCACATAGGCGGTAAAATCGCCCCACACGATGTTAAAGGCGAAAAAGCCGTCGTCCTCCGAGCCAGCCCAACCGCCGTTGATGGTCTGGACCGACAAATAGCCCGGGAAAAGCGCGGCATTCGCCAATAAAGTCGTGCCGCCACCACTTCCTCCGGGGATGTCCCCGGAATTCAGGTCAACGCCGTCGAAGCCGGAGCCAATGACGCCATTGGTGACCAGGTCGAGGTTTGGGTTGGTAAAGGTATTGGTCACCACTTGCGCCCGTGTGGATACTGTGGCAGCGAAAAAGGCGAGCAGGCAAACGACCAGGGATATCAAATGAATCGATCCATTTTGTGATGGTTTCATACAAACTTGAAGCAGTTTTTGTGGTTCGCACATGATTTGCGCTTTGCATTGCATACCGATTAATCCGCTCTCGAACCGAGCCTCAAAAGCAAAGCCAAAAAGCTAGCTCGCCATTAAGACGGTTTCTTGGCAGAATCTATCCCTGCGGGCAAGCATAGTCTTGGCGGAAACTTACACGCCCCCTATGAATTGTCGCCAATTTGAAAGGATTTTACCCAGCCGTCGCTTGTCCGTCAAGAAGTACTTGCCTGTCCGTTCGCGCAAAGCAGGGTCATTTCATCTGGATG
>PLIU01000171.1 GCA_003140095.1 Verrucomicrobiales bacterium
CCTATGCAAAGGACTGAACAGTAGGGATCACAACCCTGAAGGGATTGGATCTGGTTGCACTAAGATTTGTTATTCAACCGTTTCAGGGTTGGGGAAATTAAATGGCATTACCCAGCGTAGTCCCTCTCGGATTCGGGCCAACGCTGGGCTGAATGATACAATCCCTTCAGGATTGGGGGACTGCAGCGACAGAATTGAGTTCGCCCGCCGGGTCAGGGGACCCGGCCTACAGCGGGCAGTTGCAGGCTGCGTGCCCTCACGCGGCGGGGGTCACATGCGCAATTACTTTTGTCGCCGTGTTTGACTCAGTTGGTGGTTGGCTCGAATCGGAAGGCGACGGCGTCCTGGCAGGGCGGTTCAAAGGGTTAGTGGCCAGGGGTTAGTGTTGGCAATAGGAAGTATATAAGATTGAAAGATGTGGCCGGCGAGGGCGCCAACCACGACACGCGAGGCGCATGTGCTCCCCGGAATGTTTCGCGCCTGCCTTAGGATTTGGGTTGCGACCGATTAGCAGGCGCGTGCTTGACCATTTTGGGGTACAGTGGCCCAACGATAGTCCGGCGATGGGGTGCTTTTCGCGGTTTGGCACATTATATTGTGCCTGCGGCGCTGCACTACCGCCACCTGTTGTGGACGTAAAAAAAGTGGGTTTCCCGCGGAAAGTTATTCACATGGACAGCCAATGTCCAAGTGGGCGGCGCATAATGGGCGCGAAAGTTGAAATGTGAATATGAGTAACGAAGGAAAAAAAAGTGAAAGCAAGTCGCCTGGGCATGAATGGAAAGTCTTCTGCTGGCAACTCTTGGAGTTACACGGGAGCGGAATGGGGTTCGGCGGGGATTTAGCTTCGTGGAACGTGGTGAAGATCAAGATTAAGATCAAGATTAAGATTAGGATTAAGATTATTATGAATGACTTAACTCATTTATTAAGGACGGAGGAAGGGCAGGCATTTGCCACGTTATGCCGACGTAGCCGTTTGGATGGGTATTTTCGCTTATTTCCGGGTTTTCCAATTTTAGGATATTCGAGGAAATTCGAGGTTTTTGGGTATTGCAAGATTTTCGAGGAAATTCGAGGACTCGGCAAAAAAATACTTCTTGGTTTTCATAATTTAATTCGTCCGCAAGGGGTTGACGTAGGCCGAGACCGGGCTTTCGTGGCCTTGCTGGTCCACCGCTTTGACCCCCAGCACGATCTGGTCAATCGGCGTGTCCTTCAAGGTGAATTGATGGACGTTCCCAACCCAGATTTCTCTTTCCCAGTCCGCCGCGGTGGTGGAACGAATCACCACGGCAAAGCCCGCCAAGTCAGGCCCTTCCTCCGGATCGCTCCAGCGCAGGACGGCGTCGTAACCCGCCCCGCGGCTCAAGCCCGGGCGGTTGGGCAGCACCAGATTGCCGGCGGGAGTTCCGGCCGCGTAGGAAGTCACGGGCGGCGCGGGGGCCAGGGCCATGAGCGCGGCGGCGGCGGCGTTGACGCGCACCACCCGCGCGGCGTAGGCCGGGGAAGCGTTGGCGAAGGTGTCAAGACTGGTATGTTGCTGCGCGAAGTTTTCGTTGGGCGTGGTGAATCGCACGGCGGCGTAACCCTCCTGGTTGAAGGGCGTGTGATCCCCGCCGCGCCCGAAACGGTCGTAGCGAAATATGATCTCCGCCGCCATGTCAGGACAATACCGGGCCGCCGTGGCGTGGATGAAGCGGGCGATCTGGCGCGAGGCGGAATCATTGGGATCTTCCGAAAAAACCAGCACCCGGTGCTTGTCGCTGAAGCCGTTGCCGCTAACCTCGTTGCCGATGATGTCGTTGTTGAGCAGGGCCTCGATGGCCTGCCCCTGGCGCTGGAGGCGTCGGGCCAGGGCGCGCGAGCCGTAAAGACCCTCTTCCTCGCCCGCGAAGGCGACGAACACCAGGGTCGCGCCAAACTCATATTGACTCATCACCCGGGCGCATTCCAGGGCGCAGGCCGTGCCGCTGGCGTCGTCGCTCACGCCGGGGGCGGGCAATTCGGCGGCTTGGGCCGGCGCCAGGCCGGCGGCGTCCTTGAGATTGATGGTGTCGTAATGGCCGGAGATGAGTATCCAGCGGTTGGTCGCGTCCGGCGCGCTGCCCGGCAGGATGGCGAGGACGTTACGCAATTCGGTCTCCTTGTAGAGGCGGTTGGTTTTGGCGATGGTGTAGGTGTCAAAGCTGACTTGCAGGCGCGGGCTGAAACTTTTGAACTGGTCAAATATCCATTGCCGCGCCGCGCCGATCCCGCGTTTGGCCTGGGTGGGATCGGAGGCGGTATGGCGCGTTTCAAATTCTCCCAACCGGCGCATGATGTCCGCCACGCGCTGCTCGGAAATCTGCGCCACGATTTTTTGGATGACCGGATCCAATGTTTGGGCCGGACGCCGGGTTGGTATATGATTTGTCTCTTCCAGCAAGTCCGTCCGAGTCTCCAGACGGGGCGGCCCGCTTTGCGCCGGCAACCAAGCCGGCCAGAGGAGCATTACGGAGACGGGCAGCAGGAGGGCGCGCGGCCGCAAAGTAGATCTATGCATCAGACGGCTATACCTTCCCTCCCAGGGGCTGGCAATGATTTTTCTGCAGCGGGCGGGGGGAGGGCGCCATTTACTTTTGGTGTTATTTTTTTGTTGATTCTCCCGAAAGCCGGGAGCATACTCCCCATATGCACGATGTTGAAATAATGCCATCGGCGGCCTCGATTCCTGCGCGAGGGCATTGTGCTGTCCCTGCTCGACCAGCGCCACCGCCATTTTTGCCGCTTAACCATTAACAAAAGCACACTCATGAAACGAAACTCTGCCTCTGAGACAAATCGGATTGAAGACCGGCCAGGCGCATTCACGCTCATTGAACTTTTGGTGGTCATTGCTATCATCGCCATTCTGGCCGCGCTGCTGTTGCCCGCCTTGTCCATGGCCAAGGACCAAGCTCTGAAAACGACCTGCACCAGCAACCAAAAGCAACTCGGCATCGCCGAGCACATGTACAACAATGACAACGGGGATTACATGGCCTTTCCCAATTGGGACGGGGGCACAGGGGGCAGCGCCGAACATCCGGATGCCGGTTGGCTTTACACTCTTCCCAACTCTCTGGCGGGGGATTCGATTCCGGACCCATTCGCCATGCCTGCGGGACACTCTGCGGCCGAGGCTTGGTCAACCGGGGTTTGGTATCCTTACAACTCCAACCCGAACGCTTACCTCTGTCCGGTGGACATTCAAAGCAAGGATTATGCTGAACTCCCGATTCAAAACAACGGAGGCAACGGGCGGAATAACAAACTTTCCAGTTATGTCATGGATGGCTCGGCGTGCCATTTCACCGATCCGCCCGCCCCGCGGTTCAGAAGCACCGATGTATGGAGTCCGTCGTGCTACCTGCTGTGGGAGCCGGACGAGCATCTTTCGACGCCTGGTTATCCACAGGGGGAACTGGCGTTTGAGTTCAACGACGGTGGCAACACCCCCAACGCCCCGCCCTATGGCGACGAAGGAATTGGGCCTATGCATGGCAAAGATGGTGGGAACATTCTCGCCTTGGACGGCCATGTGGATTACCTGGTCACCAATGTCTTCAACAGGATTGCCAACAATCGCGGATCGGGCCCGGGCGGCAAAGGATTGCTCTGGTGGGACCCTGACTCGGAGAACGGCGGATTCTCTGACTGAGGAGGAGCGGCGCTGGTGCTTGAGCTACGGCGCTTGACGAGGTTTGGGTTTCTTCCAAGGCTCTAGAATGATCGAGGCTGGATGGAAACCGGTCATTGACGGATGCTGCAAGGAAACAGTTAGGCTTTGGCCCGCCGCAAAGACCGCCTCACAGCGTTGTGGGTGCATTTTTTGCATGCGTTGTGTACTGTAAGACCCGATATGCGCACATTTACCGCCGTCTTGCTCTTGTTGTTTTGTGGCGTGGCCGCCTCCGCGCGGGACGATTGGCCCGATTTCCGCGGCCCTTGGTGCGACGGGCGCGCGAACGCCCCAGGCCAAACCAACCTGCTCGGCCTGCCTCTGCATTGGAGCGAATCGGAAAACGTCAAGTGGAAAACACCCATCCCTTACCGCGGTTGGTCCTCGCCCGTCATCCTCAACGGGCAAATCTGGCTTACCACGGCCACCCTCGATGGCCACGAATTCTTCGCCATCTGCGTGGACCAGGAAAAGGGGACCGTTCTTTTCAACCAGAAGATCTTTCACCATGACAACCCCGAATCGCTTGGCGCCGCCATCAACTTCAATTGCTACGCCTCCCCTTCACCCGTGCTGGAACCGGGCCGGGTCTATGTCAGCTTCGGCAGTTACGGCACCGCCTGCCTGGACACCACCGACTTCAAGGTTCTTTGGCAGCGCGACGACCTCCCCTGCCGGCATTTTCGCGGGCCAGGGTCCTCGCCCATCCTGTGGGACAATCTCCTGATCTTAACCCTGGACGGCATCGACCTGCAATACATGGCCGCGTTGGACAAGAACACAGGCAAGACAGTGTGGAAGACCGACCGCACCGCCCATTGGAATGACCTGGACGCCAGCGGGCAGCCGATGGGCGGCGGCGACTTTCGCAAGGCCTTTTCCACACCCATTATTATTGACGTTGGCGGCGCCCAACAGATGCTCAGCGCCTGCTCCAAGGCTGTTCTAAGCTACGACCCCGCCACGGGACGCGAGTTGTGGAAAATGTCGGACAACGCGTATTCGCCTGCCTCCCGTCCCTTGTTCGACCACGGGCTGGCCATCTTCGCCACAGGCAACGGCAAGGCCGAGTTGCTGGCTTTGCACCCGGATGGCCACGGCGAACTCCCCGCCAGCGCGGTCGTGTGGCGTTCCGCCCGCGCCGTGCCGAGCCGGACTTCCGGCGCCTTGGACGACGGCCTGCTTTTCATGGTCAACGAGGGTGGAATCGCCTCCTGTTGTCAATCAGTCGATGGCGCCGAAGTCTGGCGGGAGCGCATTGGCGGCGAATACTCCGCCTCCGTGCTTTACGGTGACGGGCGGATTTACTGTTTCAGCCAGGAGGGCAAAACCACCGTCTTGAAGGCCGGGCGCGCATTCGAGTCTTTGGCCACCAATCAACTGGCCAGCGGGTTCATGGCCTCGCCGGCCGTTTCTGGCCGCGCCCTCTATCTCCGCACCAAGACAGATCTCTACCGCATCGAAGACAACGGAAACAGGTAGGTCACCTATAACGATGCGAACGCACCGGTCAGAGTTGTGGGCGATGGACTGTGGCTGGCTGTTTGACCATTCCCGACGCTCACACGTGTCGGTTTCTTTTACACATTTGGGCCTTTCTGAGTGTGGCTTGGACTGGCGAAATTCTATTCCGTTGCGGCTCAATGGGTTACTTTCGGCGAAAGTGGCTCGGAATGCGTCCAAGGCAGCGCTGAACTAGCATTTAAGTCGGATTTCTTGCCACTTTGGACACGCACGCCCCACAACCTACTCAAGAATAACTATTTGTGGCACAGGCTTTTAGGAATGGCCGCGGAAATAGAATCCGTCATGGCACGAATCCTTCTTAAGTTAAAGCGGGAGCGGTTGAAGAATAAGGCCGTTGCTGATTTAGATTTTGTCGATGGCAGAGGTGCAGTCCCCCAGCAAGATTGAGCACCCTTGGAAAACCATTGGACGCCTGCGCAAGCAGGCGTCTTTTTCTTTTTGTCGGTGCTTGACGCCACCCCCTATTTCTTGTTAAGTGAATGCCTGAGGTCGAAACGGTGATTGTCAAGATTCCAATCCTCCCAATTTGTATCTGTCTGGCGGCTGGGCTTTGCTGCGCCTCGGCTCGCGCGCAGACTGTGCTCGCTCGCGGTGCTTCCAGACAATTCACCGCCCGCCAGCTTCAGCAGACCGTCCTCTTGCCCGCGAAACCGATCCAAACACCTCTGGCCGGCGGTTGGGCTTATTTATTGTCGTCCACAGCTCTCCCGGCCTTGGGTAACAACGACGAAGTGGCCTTGGAACCATCGACGCTGGTTGTTTCGTGCGAACGGCTCAAAGGTCTGCTTCTCGATAAGCTTGGACTCCCTGACCAGTGGCAGGGCAGGATCGATTTGACGATTAACCTGGCATTGACGGAGGACAAAGGCCCTCAATTGACCGCCACACGCTGGCCGCATGGATGGACTTACGAACTGGAATTGCCCCGCAGTGTGAAGGAGGAAATCCTGCTGCGATCGTTAATCCAGACCCTGTTGCTCGAAATAGCCAACCGCCAAGCCGGCGTCCAATCGGCCGATATTCCCCTCTGGCTGGTGGAGGGGATGAGCGCCGAATTGCAGGCCAAAAACTTCCCGACTTTCATTGTTCAGCCCGGCCAGAGCTGGTCCGCCAACATAGTCTGGAACAAGGGTTCGCAAATGATGCCTTCGGAATTGCGCCAACACCCGCCGCTCTCCTTCCAACAATTATGCTGGCCGCAGGCTTCCGACTTGACACCGGCGGGACTGCCTTTATATCGAAGTTGCGCTCAACTTTTCCTGGAAGATTTGCTTCGATTCGACGATGGCAGGGCCTGCCTGGTCTCCATGATAGCGCAACTGCCCGAACATTGGAACTGGCAGACGGGCTTCCTATTGGCCTTTCATTCCCATTTCGACCAACTCCTGGACGTGGAGAAATGGTGGGGCGTGAACTCTGTCGATTTCACTAAAGGCTACAAGGCCCAACTCTGGTCTCCCGCCGATTGCCGGAAAAAGCTGCGCGACAGCCTGGATGTTCCCGTCGAAGTGCATTTTGGCGCCGACCGCATGCCGGTGGAGGCCAAAATCACGTTGCAGGAAGTCATCCGTCAATGGCGGCCCGCGGATGCCCTGAACGCCATACAACGGGCCATCGCCGGGCTGAAGTTTTTGGTTCCGCGGGCCACCCCGGAATTGCGCCCGCTGACGGAATTATACCTTAAAACCCTGCTTGATTATTCCAGCGCCACCCGGGTTTCGGCGCTGGAACAGCCGTTGGGAATGCACGCCCCGTCTCTCCTCAACATAGCCAAGGCTGAGGCCATCAAACAATTGGACGCGCTGGACCGCCAGTGTGAGGCCATCTGGGCCAACTCTGTTTCGACCAATCTCCCGCAACTCAGTGCCGCTGGACAGCCGGAGGCCAAGGCCGCTGACAGCCACTAAGTAAACGCTAAGGTTGAGGCTGGGCCGGCGGCGCGGCGGGCGCGGTTGCTGGCGGAGCCACCAGTGGGGCCGCTGGCGGTGGTGTTGCTCCTGGTGGAGGCTGTAAGGGCCGTTGCGGCGATGGCAACGGGGGGAGCGCCTTCATGACTTCCGCCAATTCCTGCATGGCCTTGTCGCACGCTTCAATGGCGGAATCCTTGTGGCCGCCCAAGTCCCCTTGAGTTCGCTGCAACTCCATTTTCACCGCCCGCAAATCGCCCAGAGTGCGGGCGAAAACTGGCCGCGTCTGGCGAAACCCGGGTAGCGGCGGCCTCCTAAACTGCGGCTGATTGGTGCCGCCCGCGGCGGGACCGGGCGTCTGATTGGGGTAGTCCGCGGTCGCGTGGTTGATGATATTTGGGGAGCCATTCCCTGCTCCCGGCGATTGATTGGTGGCCGGGGCGGGTCCAGGCGCAGGGGCATCGTTTTGCGCCCTTGAGTCCTTCAGGGCGAATGCCAGAACCAGTGCGATTCCGGCTGCGACAATCATATTTCTCTTCATATCGGTCCTTCTTTTAGATTCGCTTGGAGGTTAACTCCCCGCTTGCTTGTGGTAAAGCCCGAAATTTCTCGCCGCCAGCCGTTCTCGCCTCGAAAGCCCGTTGTGTCTCCATTTGAGACCAAGAATCCGCTTGTGATTCCATCGGCCGCGGTTCATCTGTGGACCGTTGAGCGTGCTGAACTAATTATGACCAAAGGAACCGAACGGCTTGAGGCCTTCAGCGATGGCGTCTTCGGCATCGCGCTCACCTTGCTCGTCCTTGAATTTCAGATTCCCAACCCGGACGCCTCCACGAGCGACGCTATTCTTTGGGGCGAACTTCTGGCCTTGTGGCCTTCGCTGGCCGCCTTCTGCATCAGCTTTGCCGTGGTCCTCATCATGTGGATCAACCATCACGAATTGATCCGGCTGGTGCGAAAAGTGGATTACCCGCTGCTCTACGCCAACGGCGGTGTGCTGCTCACCGTGACATTCGTGCCGTTCCCGACCAAAGTGCTGGCCCGGCATCTCGGCACACATGCGGCCAGCGCCTCCGCCGCCTTCTATTGCGGAACGTTTTTTTTCATCAGCCTCACTTGGAGCGCGTTGCTCGCCTGCATTATCTGGCAGCGGCGAAACGTCAAACCGGAAGTGACCGATGCGACATTGGCGCGCATCCGCAACACCTATCGCATCGCGCCCATTGTCTATGGCCTTTCCGTCGCGCTTTCCCTTTGGAATGCGGTCGCCGGCCTGGCTCTCTGCGCCTCGCTTTGGCTGGTCTGGATTCGCTTGTGTTATGGTTCCAAACAAGCCCCGCCTTAGTTTCTACTCTACGAGTGCTGCCCTACCTGAAGGATGAGAGGAGCGGATGTGAATAGATCCAGCTTTTACTCCAGCAAGCGCGCCTCCTGCACCCCGGTTTCAATCTGGAATCATGGGCGTCAAGGCGCAGGGGCGGCTTGAGCGCGGCTATGGTTGACAAATGGATTTTGCAGAAACTCCCGGATCGCGGCCAGCATGGCCGGGCGGCTGGACCACAGGGCGTCGCTGTGCCCGCCACCGATCTCGCGCAGGTATTTCGGTTCGTTGGCGGCGGCGAAGTTCTCCTCGGCATGGTGAAAGGCGATCAAATCATCTCGCCGACTGTGGAGGATGAGCACCGGCACGCGCAACTTCGGCAATTTGGCGCGCGTATTGTACTTGATGGTGGAGATCAGCCGCACGGGCAGCCACGGAAAAAGTTCCACGCCCAAGTCGGTGATGCTGGTGAAGGTGCTTTGCAGAATGAGGCCGCCCAACGTCTCGCGCAAAGCCAGTTCGGAGACCACGCCGCCGCCCAGGGACTCGCCATAGGCGATGATGTTCGTTCCCGCCACGCCCTTGCCGGTCAACCAATGATAACCCGCCTGGGCGTCGCGATAGCTGTTTTCCTCACCAGGCTTTCCGTCGCTGCGTCCGTAGCCGCGGTATTCGACAAGAAGCACGCTGGCCCCTGCTTCGAGCAAAAGCGAGCACAGTTCCAGGCGGTGGCTGATGTTGCCGGCATTGCCGTGGCAAACCAGGACAACGGGACCGCCTGCGTTTTGCGCCGGGAAATACCAGGCGTTGACACGCTCGCCGTGCTCCACCGGGATGAAAACATCCTCGAACGGACGGCTCAATTGTCCGGGCGCCCCGTCCATGGCGCGCGACGGGAAGTAAATCTGCTTATATTCGAACCATCGCAGCATGACGTAAATGACCAGGATTAAAAAACCGATTCTCAACAGCACCAACCATCGTTTTCCGGGTTTGCTCAATCGCCAGTCAACAGCAAATCGTCAAACCGAATGGGCGTGCCTGAGATGGGGCTGCCCCAAATCGAGGCCCGTCCCGCATGCGGTGGCGTCTTTTCGGCCAACACGATCGTCCATTCCTTCGGTTCGGCTTCCGTTTGCGGCCAGACTTTGCCCTCGATCTTCCACGCTGGGCCGTCGGTCTGCCGTATTTGCAGTTTGAACATCGTCCAGGTGCCGGACTTCCAGCGGAACGGCACGGCGGCCGCCGCCTCATCGCCTCTGTAGATTTCCACGGCGTCCTTGGCCGGGGATACCTTCAGCTTATATCCGTTCTGGCCGTCGATTCCGACGCCGAACTGAGGATAGCGCCGACCTTTGCCCGTGCCATAGATGCGCGCGCTGACGCACACGCCGGCATTGGTGGTCGGGCCGAACAAGACGCCAAACGTGTCCAGCGGCGCGCCGGGCAGTTCCAGGTACTTGTTGCCCTCGCCCTCTCGGACGGCGAACTCACCGTCCAGGACCAGAAAATCCTCGGGCGCCTGGCCGACGGCGGCTTTCTCGAAATTGTTTTCGTAGAGGATTTTGGCGGTGCCGTCCGCGCCTGCGTAAAACGTCAAACATAGAAAAAGGAACGCCAGCCACGCCATGGGCAAACTTTGTTTTTTCATCTTTGCTTCACCTCATGCGAGGCATTCTATTCATTTCGCAGCGCCGGCAACAATTCCCCGCGCAGAGCCAGGCGCGCGGCGGCCCAAGTCCAGAACAGTCCGCTCAGAAACACCAAGCCCAGCGTCGCCGCCAGCGGGAGGTATGATATTTGGGCCGAGGGCGAAAGCAAGGCTGGCAGGAGGGCCAAAACGGCGGCCACGATGCCGAGCGACAAGCCCAGTGCCTGCAACACCGCGTGCTCCGCCACCACCAGCCAACGCAAGGCGCGCGGCCTAAAGCCCACCGCCGCCAACAGCGCCAGTTCGCCGCGGCGTTCCAGGACATTGCGCAGCACGACCACCCCCAAACCGGCGCTGCCCAAAAGCAGGCCCAAGGCGCCCAGGACTTGAAACGTGTCGAGGTAGGTGTTCTGCACGGCGTTGAAAGCGTTGAGCCGTGCCGCCGCCGCCGTCAGCTCCAGCCCGCGCCCGCGCAGTCCACGCGTTAACGCCGCCGACACCGCCGCCTCCTCGCCCGCTGGCGCGTCCACCAGAAACATCCGGTACCCCGCCTCGCCGGGAAAACGCCGGACCAACGCCGGCTCGGCCACGATCAGGCTGCCTTGCAGAATCGAGTTCGCCACCGCGCCAACGAGGCGGACTTTAAACTGCCGGCCATGTTCGTCGGTATAATCGACGGTGTCGCCGATCTTCTTGTGCAACCCCCAGGTGATCGTCGCCTCGTCACCGACGGCCGGGATTTCCTCGCCCTCCTTTTCCAGCAACATCCAGGGCCGGGTGGCGTAAGATGCGTCGGCCCATTGGGTGAAGGTGAATGCCTTCCGATCTTGCAGTTCCTGCGGATTCACCCCCAGCAGACGGGGCGACTGCGCGCGATTCAAATTCAGGCAACTGGCATCGTCGCCGTCATGCACCCGCAACGAGACCACCGCCAGATCCTTCAGGCTCTTCTCATCCAAACCGAAAAATTGGCGCCCGGCTTTGGTGTTCAAATCCTGCACGATCGGCAGCGACGATTCGCCGATGAACGCGAAACCGCCCGTGCCCGATGGCCGCTGCCCGCTGTCGCGTGTGGCGTCCAGTTTGAAGGCTTGGATGGCGGCGATGAGAAAAGCGCCGCTGGCCAGCAACGCCACGACGGCCAGACTGCGTCGGCTCTGGCGGGCGCAACCGCGCACGCCAAGCCCGGACAAAGTCAGCGGACGGGACACCGCACGCGCGGCCAGCGCGCGGAACCAAACAGCCGCCGCCGCCACACCAGAGATCAACAGAAGAGAACCGGCGGTAAAAAAAGATTCAACGTCGGCCGTGTTGTGCTGTGCCAGCGCCGTAACGACGAGGGCCAGCGCGCCGAGACCGCTGACCAGCGCGATCCAGCCCGCCCAACGCCGCCGCCGCTTGCCCCCCGCCACTTCCCGCTCCAGCTCGTTGCCTTGTTCAAGCAATTCGCGCGCCGGCCTTTTGGCGTGGCCGCGCACCGCGAACCAGAGGACCAGCGTGCTGATGAGAATGCCGGAGACACCCCCAATGGCTAGGGTCTGGGCGGTGACGTGAAAGTGCAGCGGAGATTCCGCCACCGCCGCCCGCCACAGCGTGACCAGGCCGAACAAAATCGCCTTCGCGTAAAGAATTCCACCGGCCACGCCCAGCACGCCGCCCACCGCGGCGATGGCTGCGCCTTCCAAAAGAAGCAAACGGCGCACCTGCCCGCGCCGCCAGCCCAGCGCCAGCAGAATCCCGATTTCGGTGGCGCGCTGCTCCAAACCAAAATGGAAGAGCAACGCCAGCAGAATCAGCGCCGCCACCACCAAAAAGAAACTGAAGTAAATGAACAACATGCCGAAATCATCCGCTTGCGAACTGGCCGCCAGCGCCTGCTGGCGCACCGATGTGAATGTCAGCCCGAGCACGGCTGGGTCCAGCTTGGAGAGCATCTGGCGCTCCACTTCCTGACGCGAGATGCCTGCGGGAAATCGGATCGCCGTCACGTCGCCAAAACGGTTGCCCCACATCCGCCGGCCCGCCGCCAGCGTAACGAAGGCCTTGGGCGTGCCGCGATATTGCTTCCAATACGCTTCGTCCTTGGGCCGGATTTTCTGCATGTCGATGGCGAAGCCCGCGTCCCAGTTTTCCGTCTTCTCCGCCTTGGCGATGCCGGGGAAATCCGGCATGAGCGTACGGTCCGCGGTTGGGCCTTCCATCGGCGCAACGGCGCGGACGCGGAATCGGTTCGTTTTATTTTCCAGCCCATGCGTCCCGCTCAGAGCGAAATATGTCAACTGCAATTCATCCCCCGCCTTGGCCTGCAAATCCTCCGCCAGCCACGAGCCAATGATAATTTCATTGTCCGCCATGTCCGCCGGAACCAGCGGCGCGCCTGCGGCGGTGACCATCGAGTACGGCGTCGATTTTTGTCCATCGCGCAGCTCGTTGACGAAATAGGTCAAAATTAATTCCCGCCCGCTGCCCGCCGCCGCAACTATTTCAGGATCGATGAATACCCCTCCGCTGCGCAATTCCGATCCGCCGGGCACATCGCGCCATTCGAGGCCGGCGTCGGGGAGAGTCCAATGTTGGCGCAAGTCCGGCATCGGCCCGCTGGTGAGAAGGAGATTGGCGCGGCCCGGCTGATCGATCTTCCCCTGCAACCAGGACAGAGGCAGGAAGGCATTCAAAGGGGAGCCTTGGTTGGCCTGCAAGCCGAACCGTCCAAACTGCGCGTCCGCCACCACCGCGTTGACCGTCAGCCGCAATCCCGTCGCCACGTCTTCCCGCGGCGAGATCGGCGCTTCCTGCGAGAGCAGCGAAGGCTTTTGCACGCGGAGGATGATCGTGTCGCCCGCCTTGACGCGCAATTGTTGCGCCAGCGCGGAATTGAGGGCGACAGAATCGGGGGGAATGTGCTGCAAAATCGGTGTTTGCGCCATGGCCCAAAAATGCTCGTCCACGCCGAGGATTTGGACGTGGTTGGCGCGGGCGGTGTCATCCGGCGTGGCGGCCGAGCCCGGCAATTGCAACACCGCCGCCGCGGGTGGCAGGTCATCGGCCAGGGCGGAACGAAAGAAGCGGTCGCCGGAGCCAAGGGCGAAGGTCGTCCGGCCAATGCGGGCTAAGGCCAGGTCGCGCAAACTTTCGCGCACACAATCGCCCAGGGCCAGCGCGCCGACCAGAATGGCGCCCGCCACCACCACTCCAAGCAGCGTGCCGAGATGGCTGCGGGCGTAAAAACGCAGATTGGATCGAACGAGGCTCACTTCCACTTCTACAATACTTCACAAGAACGGAGAGAACAAGCGCGTGACGCCATCGCGCAACCTGATGGGCAGGCTGCGGCTGTCCACCTCCTCCAAGGTGACCTGGCGGGCGCCCTGCAATTTGGATTGCAGAATCTTCTCCAATGAGCCTGCCAGTTCCGGACAGTAGCATTCCAGATTGAATTCGAAGTTAAGCCGCAGGCTGCGGGTGTCCCAGTTGCCGGAGCC
>PLIU01000482.1 GCA_003140095.1 Verrucomicrobiales bacterium
ACATTTTCCCGTGAGGCAACAGGGCCATGATTGTGCTTGTGCGCGCGAACACCATTGGCCATGTTCAAGTGATGATGATTGTGCATGTCAAGACTCTGATCAAGAGAATCCCAGGCGTCGAAAGAGTGGCGCAGGCCCTGGGGTTGGCCCCAGACGGGGAGCGGCCATGGTTATTGGAAATGCTGCCTAAAGACTCGGTCGGCGCGGAGATTGGCGTTTGGAAAGGAGACTTTTCGGATAGGATATTAAAGGCCGTTCATCCGAAACAGCTTCATTTAATCGACCCCTGGAGGCATCAGTCATCGCCCGTCTATAAATACGCCTGGTACGGCGGCTTGGCGAAAAATGGCCAGGATGAAATGGACAGGCACTATGCGGCCGTCTGTACTAGGTTCGATCCGGAACTGCGCCGGGATCAGGTGAAGATTCATCGCGGTTTTTCCATGGATGTTCTGCGCCAATTTCCGGACAATTTTTTTGACTGGGTCTATATCGATGGCAACCACATGTACGAGTACGTCAAAAAGGACCTCGATTTGTCTTTTCGCAAAACAAAAGCAGGCGGCTTGGTGGCCGGCGACGACTACGTGGGCGGACAATGGTGGAAAGACGGTGTCAAGAAGGCTGTGGATGAGTTTGCGAAGAATCAAGCAGTTCAATTGGTCGAGTTACGCGACCGCCAGTTCGTTTTCCGTCGCAAATAATTGTCGAAAACAGGCTTGACGAAAGGGCTAAAGTTTGTCAGGGTTTGGATTGTAAACGTGAGAGGGTTTATATATGTCAGCAGTTTTTCGGCTGGGCAAAGGCCTGAAGCGCCGCCGTTGCCTTTTTTTCGCGACCTGCCGACAAAAGCCCCGGCACATCGCTTTTTAGCAAGCATTTACCATGAAAACATCAATATTGCCTAATGACCGGCCCTCGGCGGCCTCGTCATTCGTGAGGCTCATCCGCGAGGGAGCAGCGCCGGCGTTCCGGCTGCTGGCGCGTCCGAGCACACTTGCTCAAATTCCGCGTCTCCTTGCGGAAGGGCTGGGTCCGGTGCGGCGGATGCTTATCCAGGCTCATAATAACCGGGAAATGGCCCGTTTGGCCCGGCAACAGGCCCCTGTGACCATTCTTTCTTCCTCGGCCCGCTCCGGCAGCACATGGATATGTTACCTCCTGGGCGATGTCCTCTTGCAAAACCAGGGCATCGAGACAACAACCGAGTTGCCCATTGATCCCGACACGATCATCGTGCATTACTACTCGAAATTAATTGCCCGGCGAGACACCTCTGCCCAGACCCCCGGCTGCATGATCAGGACCCATGATTTGATCCCTCAGTTGCAGCAGCACATTGGCGGCGATCCAGCGGTGCGCAAATGGAGGTACCTTTATATGTACCGGACTCCCGAAGACGCCATGGTTTCGACATTTCATCTTTTTCGGCGGGAAAAACACCTCCACAGCAAAAACTCCCACGACATCGACCTCTTTTGCCTCGAAGTTCTTCCCGGCTGGATCGAGCACGTCAAGAGTTACCTCGACGCACTGGACGAAGGGGTGGAGGTCCACCTGGTATCTTATGATCAACTTCTGCGCCAGACGACCGTCGTATTAAGCGAGACACTGCGCTGGCTGGGCATACCGCACACCGACGCCACGGTGGCCCGCGCCCATTCGAATATGCTCTTCGCCAAGCTCCAAGCCAGAGAGGCCAAGGCGCTGGAGGGGAGGACGCCTTTATTCCGGCGCGGGTACGAAAAAGGGTTTCCTTATGCAACTCAACTCCGTCCGGGCAAGGTTCCTTTCTTCCGAAAAGGGAGCGAGGGTGCAGGCAGGACGGAGCTGAAGCCCGAGACGCTCGGCAAAATTCGTGATGCCACCCAGGATCTGTTCGCTCGCGCCAACGAGAGTCTGGCTCGCCAATCAGCGCGCCACCAGTCGATTCGCCAGGAGCCACCCCCCGCTTATTTGGCTGAACCAGATTCGCGTCGCGGGCACGCGGAAGTCATGCCAGCCTCCAACGGCCGTTAAGTCGTCCGACATCCGCCATGGCTACGCGCGCTGCTGCAACGGCTCCCGGGTCCACCAGGCAAATGTCCGGTCGCTGGATGTTGCTGGGATTGCTCGGCGGGGTCCTGCTGGCTTTGTTCTACAAAAGCCTGGATTCACACCAGGTTCTTTTTGCCAACGACGCCCCTCTTGGCTTTCTCATGGCCGCATGCAATCGCCTGCCCGGCCGGTTTGCCGGAACATGGCGGGATCTTGTCTGGCTGGGAGGGGCAGGCGCGGCCTCCTCTCCGAACATCACCATGGTCCTGAGCACTTTGGTTTCCCCGGTGACCTATTTGAAAATTTACGCGCCTTTCACACTTCTATTTCTGGGATTTTCCGCCTGGCTCTTCTTCCGCCAGTTGAATTTCAACCCTATGGTCTGTGTTTTGGGTGGCGTCGCGGCGGGGCTGAACGCCCACTTCTTATCCATCGCCTGCTGGGGTCTGGGCAACTGGAACCTCTGCGCCGGCTGCACGTTCCTGGCCATGGCCGCTCTCTACGCCAAATCCATCCCCAAATACTGGGAGAAGGGCGTACTGGCCGGCCTGGCCGTCGGCATGGGCGTCATGGAAGGTTACGATGTCGGGGCTATTTTGAGTGTTTACATCGGCATCTTCATCATTTTCCGCACCTTCAACGACGATGCCCCCGTCGGCCGCAGAGTCGTCAACACTGTTGTGGCCGAGATTCTGGTAGTGCTCTTCGCCGCGATCATCGCCTTTCATACCATGAAGACCTTGATCGAAACCCAGGTCGAAGGGGTGGCCGCCATGGGTCAGGACGTCCAAACCAAGCAAGAGCGCTGGCACGCTGCCACCCAATGGAGCCTGCCCAAATTGGAGACGCTGCAGATTTTTGTCCCCGGCCTTTTTGGTTATCGCCTCAGCGGCAACATCACACAAACAAACCACTCCGGCGCCTATTGGGGCCAGGTCGGGCAGGACTCCCGGATTGCTGATTTGGGGAGCGACGACCCCAACGTGCGCTCCAACGTCATCACCCACCTCTTCCCGATTAGCAGCGCCGATCTCGCGAGTGACGACCCCACCGTGCGCTCGAACGTCGTCGCCGTCTCGAAGCAGTCGGACAACTTTCTGACCGCCCTGAACACCCCGGACCGCTTCTCCCGCACTGCCGGGATACAGGCGATCGCCAAAAAAAGCGGCATTTACTGGCGTTATCTTGGCTCGGGCGAATGCGCCGGCACCATTGTGTCCCTGCTCGCGGTCTTCGGTCTGGCCAATTTCTTTCGCAAAGACCGTCCTTACTCCCAGTCCGAACGCAACGCCGTCGGCTACTGGGGCGCGGTGGCCATCTTTTCGCTGCTGGCGTCGTGGGGACGCTTCGGCTTCGTTTACCAGCTTCTTTACAAACTGCCCTATTTCTCCACCATCCGAAATCCGATTAAATTCATGCACCCCTTCCACATCGCCTGGATCATCCTGGCGGCCTACGGCATGGAAGTCCTTTACCGCCGCTATCTGCGCGGCCCCGAGAAAAGCGACAGCGGCCTGCTCCTCCACCACCTTCAACTCTGGTGGGCCAAGGTGACTGGCTTCGACCGCAAATGGATCATCTGTATGATGATCCTGACCGGCGTGTCGGTGGCGGCGGCCGCCCTGCTTTACGATAGAAAAGGCGCCTTGATCCGCTATCTCGAAGAACAAAACTTCCCGGACCTCATGTCCAAGCAGATCTCCGTTTTCTGCCTTCAACGGGCCGGCGCCTTCCTTGTTTTCCTGGCTGTCGGCATCGTTGCCATCGCAGCCATTCTCAGTGGCGCCTGGGCCGGGTCCCGCAGCAAGTGGGCCTGGAGCGTGCTGGCCGTTCTGATCATTGGCGATCTGTTCCGGGCCGACGTCCCCTGGATTCACTATTACGATTACGCCGAAAAGTACGAGGGCAACCCTGTGGTTGAATTTCTTCTCGACAAACCCTGGGAGCACCGGGTCATCGGCAAGCTCGAACCCCGAGGCCCCGGCAGCGGCATCCAGCCCGGCTTCGGCCAGCTTTACTTCTTCTGGCTGCAAAACGATTTCCCTTATCACAACATCCAGGCCTTGGACTTCTCCCAAGCTTCGCACATGCCGGATTTGGACCGCCTTTTCCTCAAGGCCTTCGAGTTGAAAGGGGCCGACTTCCAAAACACCGACCTCCGGCCAGCCGTGCNNTGGCAGTTGACCAACACCCGGTACATCCTGGCCAGCGCTTACATCCCGGGGAGTGTCAATACGGCGGATTTTTTGAACCAGCGCACCGATCCCGTTCATCACGGCTTTAGAATAAAAAGCCTTTTCACCATGCGCCGGAAGCCCGGCCTCCAGTCCCTGGGCGACATTGGCGACCTGACCGTCGAAAGCACTCCGAAAGGGGAACTGGCCATCATTGAAAACACGCGTGCGCTGCCCCGGGCCAAACTCTATTCCAACTGGCGCACCCCGCCGAACGATGCCGGGACGCTGGAAATCCTGGCCAGGCCGGATTTCGAGCCATGGGACACCGTCCTGCTCGCCACCAACTCCCCCGTCCCTCAGCCCGCCTCTTCCTCGACCTCCGATCCCGGCACGGTTGCCATTACCGATTACCACCCCAAGCACTTCCGCTTGGAGGCCGACGCGAAGACCCCGGCCATTCTCTTGCTCAATGACCGCACCAACCCGGATTGGCGCGTGCGCATCGATGGCGCCCAGGCTCCGGTCCTGCGTTGCAACTACATCATGCGGGGAGTATATTTGACGCCTGGGCACCACGTCGTGGAATTCCAGTTCAAGCCTTCATTGCAATCCCTCTACTTCAGCGTCAGCGCAATCGTCATCGGAATCATCCTGGCCGGATACCTGATTCTGACTCGCGCGCCCGTCGCGGCCCAGGTTGCACCCGCAGTCCCCGCAACTTCCCCACTCACGCGCCCGAGCGCCGTTGCCAATCCGGTAAAAGGACAAAGGGGCAATGGGAAAGTTAAGGGCAGGAAATAGACTAGCCCAGTGGTTGGAGTTAGTCAGTTGGAGCAAACTGTTCATCGAATGGCGGCGAATGGTGAACTTCAATTATTTGGGAAATGACACAAACCAAAACAGCCCTCGCAATAAGGTCAAGTTGAGATGAAACGTTTGCGAAATGTGTTGTTGCTGGCGCTGATTGGAGCATTGGCTCTCGAAGGCTGGCTCCATTGGCGCGAGCATCGCTTCGACGCGGCCATCGCCCAGGCGGCCAAACGCTATCAACTCGAGCCCGCCCTGATCCGCGCGGTCATCCGCCAGGAAAGCGACTTCCAGCCGGACGTGCGCGGACGGGCGGGCGAATTGGGCCTGATGCAGATTCGCGAACCGGCCGCGTTGGAATGGGCCTCGGCGGAACACATCAAGAAATTTGGTCACGCGGATTGCCTCGATCCGCTGACTAATGTGCTGGCGGGGACATGGTATCTGAAAAAAGTTTTGCGCCATTACAGCCAGGCGGATGATCCGCTGCCCTTCGGCTTGGCGGAATACAATGCGGGCCGGGGCAACGTCCTCAAATGGCTGGCTGGCGACGGCGCGACCAATAGCGCGGCCTTCATCGGGCGGATCGGCTTCCCTGGCACGAGGGCATACGTGCAAAAGATCATCCAACGTTACCAGGACTACCGGCACGTCAATCCCTCGTGATGGCGCGCATCGCCGTTTCGAGCTTGGCGCGCAGTGCCTCGCGTTGGGGTTCAGTGGCATCGCGCGGCACCCAGATGGGTTCGCCGCGGTAGGCATGGCAGAGGGCGAATGGCAATGGAATTTGAAATCGATCCCAACTTCCAAGCCGAATCTTCCAGCGGGTGAAGTTGGCGGTCGGGATGATCGGGCATCCGGTCAGTTGGGCCAGGTGAATGATGCCTTCCTGAATTTGATAAACAGGGCCGCGCGGACCGTCGGGAGTGATGACGATGCTGTAGTCGCGTTCCAGCCAGGTCGTCGCTTCCAGCAGCGCTTGCGGGCCGCGCCTGCTGGTGGAACCGCGAATGGGCTGGATGCCGAAGCGTCCGACCACGTTGGCCAGAACGCCGCCGTCGCGGCTGGCGCTGATCATGGCGGCCAAGCCCTGGCCGGGCCAGCGGGATCGGGCGAATGCATTGTAGCTGGCCAGCGCTGCCGGCAGACGGTTGTGCCAAACGCAGAAGATGACGGGGCCTTTGGTCCCCGGGTATGCGTCCGCATCATGCCAGCGCACCTGCCACGAATTGAGGCAGAGCCGAAGCAGAGTGGCGGCCAAGAAGGCGGCCAGCCGCCGATGCCAGGGCAACGGTTGCGGCAAGACCACACCAGAAGCGGAACTGGCGGCGGCCATCATGTTCCTTTTTTCAGGCTGGCGCGCACCATCTCTTCCAGGGAGGCCTCCGGTCCCAGAAGCCCCTGAGTGGCACGGACGGTTTCGTGAGCTTCGGCCGGTTTGAAGCCCAAGGCGATAAGCGCGAGCACGGCGTCGTTGATTTTCTGTTCGCCGGAGGACAGGGCGTGCTGGGCGCTCTGGGCTTCAAGCACGCCGCCGGGGCCGATTTTATCCTTAAGCTCGATAACGATGCGTTCGGCTGTTTTTTTGCCAACGCCGGAGATCTGGGAGAGCATTTTGATGTCGCCGCCAGCGACGGCGCCGCGAAAGGCGGTGACCTGGATGCCGCTGAGGATGTTAAGGGCAATCTTGGGACCAATGCCGCTGACGTTGTTGATGAGCAGGCGGAAAAGCCCGCGTTCTGTGGCGGTCATGAAGCCATAGAGGACATGCGCATCCTCGCGCACAACAAGATGAGTCAGCAGTTTGACCGCCTGGCCCGGCGCGGGCAACTTGTCGTAAGAGGAAAGCGGGATCAGCGCCTCGTAACCAACGCCGTTGACCTCCACCGTGACTTGCGTGGGCAGCGCTTCGATCAATTTGCCGTGCAAATAGGTGATCATGCGGGCGCGACGGAAGCTGGCGGCGGTTGCGGTTCACCCGGGCGGCCAGGACATCTTGCGTCCACCCAGGATATGGCAATGCAAATGCGGCACGCTCTCGCCGGCATCCGGCCCATTATTGATGACCAGGCGGTAGCCGGTTTTATCCAGTCCCAATTGCGCCGCCACGCCCGCCGATTTGAGAAGCAGATGCCCCATCAGTTTATGGTCCTCGGCCTGGGCCTCGGAGAGGCGGGGGATCTCTTTCTTGGGGATGATCAAAACGTGGACGGGCGCCTGGGCGTTGCTGTCGCGGAAGGCGAGCACCAAGTCGTCCTCATACACAATGGCAGCCGGGATTTGACGGTCGATGATTTTTTGGAAGACATTCTTGCTCATACAACCATCAGCGCGCAAGAGCGCCGGGCCGGCTCCGTTTCCCAGCAGGACCTGAGAAAATCGACGATTTGGTCATCCAGGCTTTGGCAGCGGCGGTTCCAACGACCGGTGCCCGCCAGTTGTTTGACGCAATCGCGCAGGCCGTGGAAGCGGAGGAGGTTGGGTGACTGCTCCAGCTTGCTCTTCAACTCCCGGCGCAATTGAGGAAAGAAAACCAACTCAAAACCCTCGCTGGCGGCGTTGCTGGCCAGCTCGTTCAGGTTCGATTCCAATACCCGTAGCGGTGCCGCCTTCCCCGCCGTCAGGGATGGATGCTCGGCATAGACGCTCAGACCGAATCCGCGGAGCACCTTCTCCAAAGCGAGGGCGAATTCGCCTATGGCAACGAATTGGCGCCCCAATTCATGCTTGAAGTAGTGCAAAACCGCCGCCGAAGCGTGATGCACGACCTCCGGATCCAGCAGTTGGGCGCCGTCACTCATCAATTCAACGACGACCCACTCCGCCGAGCAGGGGATTTGCTCGCCATCGTGGGTTTGGAAAATCAAACAATCAGACTTAAGTTGAATCATGATTGGCCTCCAATCTTTTGACTTCACGCACAAACTCGGTTGCTTCTTCAAAGCGGCGATAAACGCTGGCAAAGCGCACATAGGCCACTTTGTCGATCTGCCGCAACCCTTCCATGACCCTCTCGCCGATGGCCATTCCCGGAACTTCTCGTTCATACTTGTCGCTAATTTCGTCGGTGATATTTTCCACCAGTTCCTCGATGACTTTGGGGCTGATCGGACGTTTCTGACAGGCCTTTTTGATGCCCGCAAGAAGTTTCTCCTTGGAAAACTCCTCGCGGCGGCCGTCGCGTTTGACGATCATAAGCCCTTCATGCTCAATCGCCTCGTAAGTGGTAAAGCGATGGCTGCATTGCAAACACTCACGGCGACGCCGAATGGTCGATCCTTCGCGGGAGGCGCGCGAATCGATGACCTTATCGTCCTGATTGCCGCATTTTGGACAACGCATACGTTTCGTTAACCGCTACATAATGTAGCTTACACCTTTGGTAACAACAAAGGGTTGTGGCGTCAAGCAGTTTTTTGCCTCTTTTTTGCCGCCAGAATCATGAATCAGGATTAGTTTTTGTTATGATCAAACCTGGAGCAAACCGCTTTGACTGGGTTTGACTGGTTTGACTGGGTTTGTCGTGCTCCTACTCGTAATCGTAATCTTTACCACGTAAAACGTGCTAATCTCCAAGACCCCCCTGGTTTGATTTGGTTTGATTCACCTTGATCCGGCTTGATTCTCGCAATACCA
>PLIU01000312.1 GCA_003140095.1 Verrucomicrobiales bacterium
ACCGCCGCCAGCGTGACCTTGTGATGCGTCGCGCAACCGGACCATAAGCTGGCGGCGGTCAGAAGCAAGCCGGCTATTCTCGTGGCTCTCATTTGTCACCAAAATAATGGAATTTGATCGACAGGCCTCCAGGAACTGAATCGGCAGTAACATAACCACCGACCTGCATCCTGCCGGACAGCCAAGATTCATAGTCAATTGGTGTAACTGGATTCGATCTTTCAAATCGAACTTCAACGCTACCGTCCACGGTATCAAAACCACCCGATAAGATAATGGGAGGCAGCACGCGTGATTCTGGTGGCAGCGGAAAGCGGAAGTCGTCAGCCTTCATTCGGAAGTATATTATACCTCCCTTTTCGACCGATGCCTTGGGGAGCCCTGTTTCACCAAGGCGCTCAATCCGAGAATTGAGGCACAGCGGNNGCTATGAAATCGTCAACAAACCACAATACGAATGCAATGGAAACAGCGCAGGCAAGACAACAAAACAGTATCGCGATGCTTTTCAATTTCTTAGCCGACCTTTGGCGCTCAACAAGGAGCCGCCAATGGCTGCGTCACAGGGCTCAAACAATAGTTTTGGGCATCATTCGTTTTCCCAAGGCTGTTTCTCATTCCTTTGATGATTGATACTCGTTTCCGCGCAGTCGTGCCATGACAGTTATCTTGCGCCCTTTGGAGTTGTAAGTCAACCGCCAATGGGACGAAACTACGGTTGATCCCTGTGAAGCGCTCGGCATGGAGTGGCGGGCTTGGGAGGCCGATCTGGGCCTAGAACCGACGTCAGAAAAAACTGGCGCGAACTCTGCGGTTGGTTGCCGCAACCGGGGCGAATTTGCTAATGGCTGACCCTCGCGGCCTTTATGACCATTTGGCCTTTACGCAACCGCCGTCAACGAAAAAAGTGCAACAGTGAGGAATGACGCCGGGCACGCCTGGCACAGGTGGAACTTGGAACCGTCGGCGCCACTGCGTTCAGATTTCGATGACGCTGCCGATGTCCAGCAACTTGCAGCCTCATGCCCGCTTCGTCGAAAGATTTAACCGCGGCGCGGTGGTCAATTCTTATGAAATCGAACGTGTCGTAATGGACGCCCACCACTTTTTTCACGCCCACCCACTTCGCTGCTTTGATAGCATCCAGCACGCCCAAACAGCTCACCGACGTACAAGCGAAAAAAAGGGCCGAAAAAGCCAACCAATCTTGGCCAAATCCAGTGATTCCGGATTAAAACCTGATATGAATAAGGTGCCTCAGACTGGCCGGCTGATTCGACCACGGCTTGCCGGTTTTGAAGTGACCGGTGACACCCGAAGGGCGAGAGCAAAACGGGTCCACGGCTCGATGGAGTTGCCCTATCGAAACCTCATTCCTCCTCAGGGAAGTCAAGATGCTTGGGTCTCGCGGGCGCTCGCGCATCCCGATACAATGCACGGGGGCGACGAGATCAAAACTCTCTCTTGGCAAGTTCGTTGATACGGCAGTCGATATGCCACAGTGCTCCGGGGGGGAGCGAGATCAAGACATAAGGCGGCGGGACGCCACCTCCACCCACCTCCACTGTGGCAATACCACCATGCTCCGGAGAGAGTGAAATCAACACCGCAGTCCTAGTTTCACCGGAAGGCGGTGCCAAATAGCCTCCAAGATAAAGGTTTCGCGCTTTGGGGCATACCCCTGAAATTTGTAAGTTATTGGAAATCAAGGGGCCGCTGGCCGTGTTTGTGGGAAGCGACGTGAGACGAGGTGAAGATAGGGATCAGGATTACGATTAGGATTAAGAGAGGTCACAAAGTGAATTTGACACTTCACTTGTTATGTGATAAAGTGAAGCAGTGAAAATTATAAAATGGAAATTTGTATGACCCGGTTGGGAAAAATAGCCAGGTTGCCGCGCAGGCTGCGCGAAGAGTTCAGAGCGTTTCTTGAAAATACGAGGGGTTCTGTTTTTGCGCAAAAGGCCCTATGGCGAGGCAGCCCTCAAAGCGGGCCGCTCTTAAGTTGTTCTGACTCAACGAGGGAGCATCCCCCAAGTGGGGCTGTGACCGAGGCGCAACTCCGAAAGCCTTCGCGAGCAGGGCGAAGCCAGAGGGCCTTTTGCGCAAACACCCTTCCGCCTTCGCTAAAGCTTCCGCCGTGGCGCGACGCGCTTTGGCGGATGAGTCGGCGGACAAGCCGGGCGGCGGTTCTTTTGGCCGCAGCCAGCGTTGACTCGGCGCTCAAAGCCCGCTGCGGGGATGCTCGTGCCTCGTCGCGTCGTCTGCGGCCAAATTCCCTCGCCGCAGGACCCCTCGTATTTTTAAGACACGCTCTCAATGACAGCCTCGAAAATGAGGAGGTGGGAACGGAATTGGTGGAATGGCTGAACGGACTACGTGCCGTGCATTTGCCACGATATGCCGACATGGACGGAATTGATGGGCATTTCCGCGTATTTCCAATATTGGCAAATTCGAGGAATTTCGAGGAATTTCGAGGACAGCCGGCGCGCGGTTCAGGCGGCCTTAGGCTTCTGCTGAAGCGAAAGGGGGCCGTTGGCGCAGATTCTGACGAGGATATTATTCAATTCCTGAATGCGCGGAGGTTTGCTCAGAACTGCATCCACTTCCGGGGCGGTTTCTCCATCCGCCTTCATCATCGCACCCCAACCTGTCAACATGATGATAGGTGTGTGTGGCGACTCAGCCTTGATGGCGCGGGCCAGGTGGTGCCCGTCCATGTCTGGCATGCCCAAATCGGTGATGACGATCTCAAAGGGCTCAATCCCCCGCAGATTGGCGCGGAATATTTCAAGTCCTTCCTTTCCGCTGGAAGCGACGGTCACTTTGTGGTGGTGGACCTCAAGGAGATCAGCCATGAGCTGCCTCAACTCCGGTTCGTCGTCGATGCAGAGGATGCGCAGGGAACGGCAGGTTTCCTGGAGCGTATTCTGGGGGCGGACGGCTGTAATAGGCCGATCTCGGACGGGGAAAATCAAACGCACACAGGTCCCTTGATTCGGCGCGCTCTCAATCTCAATGCCGCCGTCGTGCCGCTTGACCATTCCATAAACCATGGCCAGTCCAAGCCCGGTGCCGCCGGTGGTGAGCTTGGTGGAGAAAAACGGTTCCAGGCAGTGTTGACGGACCTTTTCTTCCATGCCCAAGCCGTTGTCCCGGACCTCGATGTGAACCTCCTGGCCCGTACTCCCGCCGGCTTGCGAATCAGGCCAGGTGACCGTGCGGGTGACGAGAGTGATGATGCCCCCTTCCGGGAGCGCATCCACGGCATTGAAGATCACGTTGGTCAGCGCCTCACGGAGTTCACTGGCATTGCACACCAGGGTGGGCGGACTGGACTCCAGTTCAAATTTGATGTGAATCGAAATTCCCTGGCGTTGGGCCAGATCACGCCAGCGCGGGCGGGTGAGTTCGACCACCTCTTCGATGACCTTGTTGACGTTGACCACTCCCAATTGATCGGGGTCCACGTCACGGCGGTAGAATTCCCGCATACGCGCGACGATCTGGGCCACGTCTTCGGCGGCTTGGCTGATCCTCTCCAGGCGCTGCCGCGGGGCCTCCGGCAAATCCGGCAGGGTGCTGAGCAAGAGTTCGGAGTAGGCTGTAATCGGGGAGAGCGCATTATTGATGTCGTGGGCTACGCCACTGGCCATCTGACCCAGCGCGCGGAGGCGCTCCTGCTGGACCACGGCCTGCTGGGTCCGGCGCAGTTCATCGTAGGCTTTTTGGGTCCCCTCGGTCAGGCGTACCCGATTGTAGAGGCTCTGGCATTCTTCCTCCGCGGTGACGACCTTGGCCTGCAAGGCGTCTTTCTCCAGGCGGACAGCGGCGATTTCCGCGCGCACCAGTTCCGCGCTGTAACGAACCTCCTCCAAAACGAGCACGATCATGCTCACGGCGATGAAAAGTTGCAGCACCGCCGCGACAAAAAAGCCGGCACTGTAAAGGTTGTCGTATTGTTGGGAAAACGGGTAGCTGCCGAGGTAAAGGCCCCACAGCAGAAAACCCAGGGACAACATGCCCGCGCCCACGAATGCCTTTTGCTTGCGCAACCGAAAAAAGCACACTCCGGCAAAAAGGCTGCTCAAACCCAGCAAAATGAACACGGGCAATTCGACTTGCAGCAAGCTTGGAATTTCCAGCGGACTGACGATGGTCCAGACCACCAGAAATAACATGAACCCGCCCAGCAGCCGTTGCTTGACGGGAAGGCCGAGGAAACGAAGGCTTCCCCACAAGAGAAAGACCGCCGAAATGGACACGCAACATTGCTTGATGGTGAACATGATGCCGCCCACACTCGGTTTCTCGTTGATGCTGCTCACGCCGGACTTCCCGTCGTTGATGCTGTCCACGCCGGATTGCCCCGGGTCGATGCTGCTCACGGCCGTTTTCCCCGCGTTGAAGTTGCCCACGCCCGATTTTCCTTCGTGCAGGCTCAACGTCAGCCAGAGCGCATAAAACAGCCATGCGGCCGTCCAGATGGTGAAATACTCACGCCGCGTGTAGCGGTTGAGGTAAAAGAAAAGTCCCACCAGCACCCACACGCTCAAGAGGGAAACCATCAGAGCCGCGGTCATATATGCCGGGGAAAATACCAAGCCCATGTTCTCGAATGTGTGCAGCATCATCATTCTTACATCGGCAGAAATCGGAGGACATTAAGCCTGGAATTTCTTTTATTTGTTGGGCCCGCAAATTGGGCAAGCTTAACCCGACTTGACGGATTCGA
>PLIU01000241.1 GCA_003140095.1 Verrucomicrobiales bacterium
ACATTTATCTTGAGGCAACTCGTTTAAAATCGGATTTTAAACATTGGTTTTGAATTCCGGCCATAACGTGGTAGTATGCTAGGTGTGCGTCGCGCACGCGGCTGTTCTTTGAAAGTTTTAACCACGGATTTCACGGATGACACGGATAAGAAAGGGCGGGTTTTCCACCCGTGTCATCCGTGAAATCCGTGGTGAAAATTCTTCGCCGAAATGCGTGGTTCTGACAAAGAGCCCATAGTTCATCAAGGCATGTGGGTGAACCAGAGTCGCGCAGGGGGTGTGATTTGCGTGGTTTTCACGCATTACGAACTTGGACGACTTGGCCAATCAAGCCGAATCAAACCAAATCAAACCTGTGAGGGGGTGGGCAGGACAAGGAAGAAGTAAGAATTATGAATTATGAAGGAAGAAGCGGCGAGAACACTTCACGGCGCTATAGCCAAAACGGGTCAAAGCCGGTCAAACCCAATCAAGGCGAATCAAACCAAATCAAACCTGCGGAGGCTGGGTCTTAATGAACGCCCCCACGCGAACTGTTTATGCTCAAGTGTCTGTACCACAAATAGTTGTACGAGTGAGAAATGGGGTTTGGAGGGGATTAGGATTAGGATTATGAATGACTACGCGGCCACGATCAGGGCCTTGAGAAAAGGTGGTTCATCACCCGGACCTTTTCATGCACAAGCGTTTGCTGGAGAGGTAGATAGCGAAGGACTGAAAAAATCGAGGCGCGCTGGTGGCCGAGGTGGAGCAGGTGGAGCAGGCGCCAATCAAACCAAATCAAACCAAATCAAACCTGTCGCAGGCAAAAATGGACTTGCCGGAGGCGAATGAGGGCGGCGGAATCCAAACAAACCCAGTCAAACCCGGTCAAACCCGGTCAAACCCAGTTCGTTTCACTACTTCCAGGATGAAAGAGTTCACAATTCTTCCCCGCTGCTTTTTCGCGGCCTTTCTTTTGCTTGGATCGACGGTTCATCTCCTGGCCGATGATGGCGGCCCCGATGACTTTGCGCTGGTCGATTCGCAGTTGAAACTCGTCAAGATTGACTCTGATGAGAAGGAGTCTTTGCTGGCACTGGCCGCGGACGGCATGGGCGAAACCGCCGCGGAAGTTGAAGTGCTCCTGCCGTCCGCCGTGCGCCTTACCGTCAAGAAGAACGAGATCGCCGTGCGCGAATTGCAAAACCGCTCACCCATGCCCGAAGGACTGGTCCGAACCCCCGCCGAGTTAAGCGATCTGCTGGCCTTCTTTCTCATGCAGAAGGAACCAGCCGCCCGTGAGGCTCGTCCCGCGCCTTAAAACCGAGCGCGCCCATACATTATACTTGACATATGTGGCTGATTGCAACAACTGAATTGAGGATCATTTTTTCCCCCGGATTTTCCTGGCCTTAGCCGCGAAATTCCTCGAAAATCCAGCGCATGAAGTCCTGCCTTTGTGCGCTTATTTTCATCATGCTTACAATGCTGGCTCGCGCCGGCGGGGAAATGAAAATTTCATGGACCAACAACATCCTGACCATCTCCGACGCCCGCCTGCCCGGCGGCAAGTTGGAAGTCTTGTATTTGGAAGCCTTCTGCCGCAGCGGCGCTTGGGCGCGTGACTGGGCCAAGACCATCCTGCCCCACAAAACCACGCTCACCTGGGCGGACACGGACGGGCAACATCTTAAGTTCCGCACATCCGTCGAACCGGACATTCAGATCCTCCACGAAATCCACGTGGCCGACGACGGACTGGAACTCCGCTTCGAGTTGCTCAACCAAGGCAAGGAGCCGGTGGACCTCCAGTGGTTTCAGCCCGCATGCATCCGGGTGGCGAACTTCACCGGCTGCCAGCAGAGCAATTACACCGCGCGCAGCTTCATTTTCACATCCAGAGGAATGACTGGGCTGGACCAATTGCGCCGCACCACCAACGCGCTTTATCCCGGCGGCCAGGTGTACCTGCCGGAGAGTGTAGCGCCTGCGGACGCCAATCCGCGCCCTATCTGTAGCGATCATCCGGTCAACGGACTGATCGGCTGCTTCTCCGCCGACAACCACTGGCTCATCGGCACGGCCAGCGACCGCACGCACGAGTTGTTCGAGGGCGTCTATGTCTGCCTGCACAGCGATCCGCAGGTGGGCGGACTGGCGCCGGGCGAAACCAAACGGGTGCTGAGCAAGATTTACTTCCTGCCCAACGACCCGCTGGCCTTGCTCCGGCATTACCGGCTCGATTTCCCCAAGTCAGAGGATGCCTGGTGAACCAGCTCCTTTTTACATCAACAGCGAAGGATCTATTCCGAACGGTGGATTGGTCTTATCCGGCAACACCCTGTATGTGACTGCGCTTCACGGCGGCCCTTGCAGCTATGGCACGATGTTCAGTCTTTAATAGCCAAAAAAATAAACTGGAATCGTCATGCATGTTCTAAGACAATCCACCCATGAAGCTCGCCTTTGTCATCCTTGCCGCACTCGTAGCGTGGGCTGCCGCTCCTGTCCTCGCCTCAGCGAATCCGGTTCGCGTCCTGGTCTGGGACGAACAGCAGCCCCAACAGAAGCAGGCTTACGGGAACAAGTTTCTTGGTGAGACCATCGCCGCGTATCTTGGCGCGCAGCCGGGCATCATGGTCAGGAACGCGAGCCTCGACTCGCCCGAACAAGGGCTCGACGAAGCCACCCTCGACTCGACGGATGTGGTCATTTGGTGGTCTCACATCAGGAGCAAGGACTTAACCGACGCCCATGCTGCACGCGTTGCAGTACGGGTGCGGGAGGGCAGACTCGCCTTGATTGCGCTGCACTCGGCGCATTGGTCAAAGCCCTTCGTTCGCCTGATGCAAGACCGGGCGAAAACGGATGCGTTGGCCCAAGTGCCTGCGGACCGGCGCGGGCGGGCCAAATGGGAATATCTGAATGAAAGTCCCATCTACGTTGGCGTGAAGCGCGACGACCCGCTCACACCGTCGCTCCAGCATGAGGGGGATTCATGGCGGCTCACGCTGCCGCAATGTGTTTTCCCCGCCTACCGCCCAGACGGCGCGCCCTCGCACGTGACGACACTGCTTCCCCAGCATCCCATCGCCGCCGGACTGCCCGCAAAGTGGGATATCCAACAAACGGAAATGTACGACGAACCCTTCCACGTCCCGCCGCCGGACGCGGTTGTCTTCGAAGAGCATTGGGACAAGGGCGAACATTTTCGCAGCGGCTGTGTGTGGCAGGTCGGCAAAGGGCGCGTGTTCTATTTCCGGCCTGGCCACGAGGTGTTTCCGGTTTACAAACAAGCCGAGCCGCTGCGTGTGATTGAAAACGCCGTGCGCTGGCTCGCGACAGAAAGCAACTAACCGAAAGGTTCCATATTTCTTTGATTTATTCGTTTCCTTTGTTTCCTTCTGTAACACTGCGCCGCCTGTTGCCGCTTGCGAAATTGCGTCTCCTGGGCAAGTATTGCCTCTGTGCAAGCAGTTGAACAGGCTGTCTCCCTCGGCGTTGAACCCAGCATCAGCTTTGCATCGAAACCCTTGATTGACTTCATCGCTTTCGGCCATCTACGACAGCGTTGCCGGCGAATTGAATCGCTGAGAATTACGTCGGCGTTCCAGGCCGTGACCATCACCAACGGCAACCTGAGTCTGACTTGGAGACCATGATCCCCGCATTGACAGTTTTTGGCGGTGCGCCTATTCTTGGCCGGTCAGAATGGCGCGTTCGTCTATCAGTTAGGACACGGCCCTCTCAAGGCTGAAAGACGGGTGCGATTCCCGTACGCGCTACCAACCGCTTTTGAACCTTGAATTCCGCCCTCGTCTCGACAAGCTTTCCCGCGTGCGACTGACTGTTCCATGTCCCAAATGGCTCCTCGCGCTCATGGCTGTGGCAAATCTGCCGGCGGCTATGGCGGGTGGCCCGCGGAATCCCGTCGAGGCGGCCGTCCAGTACCATTGCGCGGGCGGCTCGCGATTGGCGCAGGACACGCATTTGACCGCCCTCCATAAGGTTCTGGCTTTGCGATCGAGCACGAATTTGCAGGATCTCGTGCGAATCAGGTTCTCCGGCATTCTGACCAACTGCTTGCGACTGGGCAACAACCCTTCGTCCGCCTCGTTGATCGAACCCTTATTGAGGGATGTTCTGGCAACGGAGTCCTTGGGCAGCTTCGGCGGCGCTTCGGTCAACGCGCCCGGATTCATCCTGGCGCTCCGCTTGGAGGCGTCACGAGCGCAATTGTGGCGGGATAACCTTGGCAAAATCTTCGGGGGCGGCGGTGACATGTTTAGGAGCCAGGAATTCAACGGCCGACGATGGAATGCAGGGGGATCCAATTTCATTTGGATCATTCCCGCCCGGGATTGGCTGTTGGTGGGGCGCGGGGATGACTTTGCGGCGGAGCAATTGGAATACTTGAACCAGATCAAAGCACAGGGCCGGCCCGTTCCGGCGCTGGAACACAATTGGCTGGAGGCGGATCTGGCGTCAACCCGCCTGGGCGGCTGGTTCCGGCTTTTGCAACCGTCGCGCATCAGGCTTACTGTGGCGCCCAACGAGGACCACCTGCAAATCGGCGCCCGGATTCTTGCCGCCGAAGCCATCCCCTGGAAAGCCGAGCCATGGCAAATCCCCAAGGATTTAATGCGAGGCCAGATCATCAGTTTTACGGTCGGACAGAATGTGGCGGCTTTTTTGAAGATGAATCCGGCCCTTTCTCATCTTACCGGCAATCCATTGACCAATCAGTTCTACTTCTGGGCCATGGACCAGATGCCGCTGCTGAATTACATGGCGTGGCCGGAAGCCAATGCCAGCAACGTTCTGGAAAGGCTCTCCACCGAAGCGCCCGCGGCGTTTAACGCTGAACTGAAACAATTCAACGGCTCGGAATTGGTCAGGCCACCCAAGGGGGACGCACTGATCTTGCGGAACATTCGTGTGTTTGGGCCTGTCTTGCAAGCCGTGCAGGGCATCGACGGTCAGTACCTGTTTTTGTCGAGTTTTCCCAGGTCCCTCAACGCCAGACCCGCGCCGGAAGGATTGCTGGTTCAAATCGAAGGACGCACTAACCTGGTCTATTACGATTGGGAATTGACGGGGCGGCGATTGCAGGAGTGGCAGATGCTAAGCAAAATGATTGCCAATCGCGCGGCCCCGGAAAACAGCCCAGCGGGTGATGACGCCCTGATTGAAAGCGAGTGGCTGGGTGGATTGGCCCCGTTGGCAGGCAATACCGTGACGGAAATTACAAGTGTCGCGCCCAATGAGTTGTCCGTCACGCGCAAAGCGCCCGTTGGGTTGACGGCGGTGGAATTGGTCTTGCTGGCGGATTGGCTCTGCGAGGCCAATTCCGGGCCGATCCATTCTGCGCCACCCGCCGGTCCGGCAAGCCCGCTTTCCGGCAAATGAGCGGAGATAAGGGTCGCAAAAAAAACGTGCTGAACGTGCCGCCTCGCGCTTGCCTTCGCTTCCACGTTGCGCTATATGAGTTTGGTTTTTTAACGGACTGACGATTCAACTTATGGATGATTTACGAAGCGAGCTTAATGATCTTAAACAGTTCATCGTGGAGTTGAAGGCCGACCGGGCCGCCACCAAGGAAAAGGAACGGCGCGAGGCCTGGACCAAGTATGTTGCGGTGACGATTGTCTTCTTCGCCGTGGTTTCCTCTATCGCCGCGCAGTGGAGCGGAAAATACTCGAGCATGACCCAGATGTCCCAAGCCCAAGCTTCCGACCAGTGGAATTTTTATCAGGCCCAATCCGTCAAGCAGCACATGTTTGAGTTGACCCGAACCCAGTTGAGCAAGGATGCAAACGATCCCGAAACCGCCAAAGCGCAAAAGGATTTTGACTCCAAGATTGCTGATTACAATGCGCGCAAAGTGAAGATCAAAGAGGACGCCGAAAAGCTCGAAAGCAGACGCGATATGGCCAGCAAGATCGGCGGCAAGCTGGGTTTGGCGATTTCCTGTTTCTCTGTCGCCATTGCGACGGCCTCGCTTTGTCTGCTAACCAAGAAGAAACCACTGTGGTTCTGCTCCATGGTGTTCGCGGCGGCCGGAATTGCGCAAATGATTGCCGCCAAGTTGATGAAGCCCGGACCGTGAGGGAGGTGTTCGCGGGCTCGCCCCGAACGGGGGGCAGGTTCGGTTTCAGGGAGTTCGTTATCGGGACTCGCACGGAGGTGCGCTTGTTGGGGTACGGAAATCGGCGAATAAGTTATTGCGGGGAGGTGTAGCAGAAGCGGTCGGGGGCGTTGGTGTCGTCGGTGACGCTGCCAAGGTCCAGCCACGAGCGCAGGGCCGTGAACTCCAGGAAGCTCAAATTATGAGCGGGCGGAGATTATCGACTCGCTCCGGCGCAGCTTTGACCCAGACGAACAGGATGTCATGGACCGGGCTTGGCTGCTCGAATCGCAAGACCGTCTCGCGGCCGTTCGCGCGGGTCAACTTATGGTCATCGATGGAGAAGAGGCGTTGCAGGCCATTGAAGATGAAATGGGCTTGGATTAGCCGAGGCCAAGCCGCGTGAGGCCCGATTGGCCAATTCACCTAGTTCATGAGGCCTTCTTCAGCGACGCCATATCAATGACAAAGCGATATTTGACGTCGTTCTTGACCAGCCGGTCGTAGGCTTCGTTGATCTTCTGGATGGGAATCAGTTCGACGTCGCTGGTGATGTTGTGGGCGCCACAGAAGTCGAGCATTTCCTGCGTCTCCTTAATGCCACCGATCAATGAGCCACTGAAATTCCGCCGTCCAAAGATGAGACTGGTCACTTGAACGGAGAGCGGTTCCGCCGGCGCGCCGACCTGGGTCAGAGTGCCGTCGCGTTTCAAGAGGACGAGGTAAGCGTTGATGTCGTGCTGCGCGGCGACCGTGTCGAGCATGAAATGGAAGCTATTGGCCTGCTTCTTCATTTCTTCTTCCTTCTTCGAATCGACGACTTCGTCCGCTCCAAGCCGCAACGCATCCTTCACCTTGTCTGGAGAAGTGGTGAAGACCACCACCCTTGCGCCGAAGGCTTTGGCCAGCTTCACGCCCATGTGGCCCAATCCCCCCAGTCCCACGATGCCAACTTTCTGGCCGGGGCCGACTTTGTTGTGGCGCAGAGGCGAATAGGTGGTGATGCCGGCGCATAAAAGCGGGGCGGCGGCGGCCAAATTCAAATTCTTGGGCACATGCAGCACAAAGGCTTCATCCACGACGACGCTGTCGGAATACCCGCCGTAAGTCATGACGCCGGTGTGTTTATCCGGGGAGTTGTAGGTGAAGATGGCGCCCTTTTCGCAGAATTGTTCAAGGTTGTCCTTGCAGTTTTCACAGGTACGGCAGGAATCGACCATGCAACCGACTGCGGCCAAGTCGCCTTCCTTGAACATCTTGACGCGCGCGCCAGCTTGCGCGACGCGGCCGATAATTTCGTGGCCGGGCACGCAAGGGTAGGTGGTGCCACGCCATTCGTTGCGGGTGATATGCACGTCGGTGTGGCAGACGCCGCAGTAAAGAATATCAATCTTTACGTCGGCCGGCCCGACGCTGCGGCGCTGGAAACTGAATGGCGCCAAGGATGAAGTCGCACTTTGCACGGCGTAACCCGCAGTCGAAGCTTGTGATTTTGCATTCATAATGCCTTTCTTCTTAAGGCAAAGATCTGAAACCGTCAAAATTAAACCGGCGGCGGATTGTGTTCGGAAAAGCGTTGCTGATGAAAATAAGGACGAGGTTCATTGGGCCATCCGGGCGCGAAAGAAACGCATCGCCGCTGGCATGAAGTTGGTGAATTCGATGGTGCCTGTGCTGACGCAGGAGGTGTTGTCCGTCGAATTTGTCGCAAATGCCAGCCAGTTCGATGGAGTGCCGGATTGTACCCACGCAAACGGATGTCCCGGCTCACCCGTCAATTGCAACAAAATCGCCCCCGGCGTGAGCGTTGATATGCCAAGAGTTGCCCTGAAAATATTGAGCTCATCCGCGCCGATGTCGGTGCGTCCGTCAGTGATGCGCGGTTGAAGGTCAATGTCGGTTTCGGCTGCCGTGTTGGTCAAAGATTGAAAGCTCGGATCGCCCGCATGGAGAGCCGGCGAAGAAAGGGAGAGATGAAAATTGGCGACGCTCGCATCGATGAACAGCGGGTCGGCGAAAATCGAATGGCTGTCGTTGGCCGTGCCGCTGCGCCACGCGGACCAGTTGGCGTAACTGTCGTTTTTCCACATCCACGCGCTGGCGTTCGAACCGCCAGGAGCGAAATAAAGATTCCAATCCAAGGTGTTGTTGCTGTTTTGCGTGAAATAGTCGCTGAGAAGAAGGTTCTGCGAGTTGGCGACAAGGATGTTGTGCGTGAAGGTATTCGAAACCGGGGAATATTGCAGCTCGAACTCGCCGGTGCCCTGTTGCAAGGTGTCGTTATGATAAAGTGTATTGTGCGTAATGACGCAATTCCAGGTCTCCCCGACGCTGGTGCTGTAACCGCCGATGGAAATGCCCGTCGTGGAGTTCGACCAGATGAGATTGTCGCGACAGACGCAGTTCCTGGCGGCATGGCCGTGGTGTTCACTGGCCAGTTCCACGCCGATGTCGCAGTCGTGAACCTGATTCAACTCAATCAACACGTTCGAGCCGCCATCGACGTAAATACCGTCCGCGGAAAAATCGTTGGCCGGGTAACCCGGATTGGAGGCGTCGCTGATGTTCCAGACGAGGTTGCTGCGGCAGACGCCATTGCGGGTGTAGTCCTGATTGGGGTCAGAGCAAACGCCCTCGTAACCGATGAAGCCGAGGCCAATGTTATTGTTGTCATGAACCATGTTGCCGCTGATGTCGAAGCCATTGACGTTGCCATCGAGGGAAAATGTTTCGCTCTGCCCCAAGGTGTTGCTGTAAATCTCATTGCCCCGGAAAACCAGGTTGCTGATGGCCTGGGGCAGCGTCCCGTGGACGGCAATGCCATAGGCGTTGGCGTCGGCGCTCGTGTTCAGAATGGCGATGTTATGCACCCGATTGGAAATGAAGGTGAGATCGTGTGGCGCGCCGGTGATGTCGATGCCGGCTGGAACATACGAGGCGCTATTGGTCTGGTAATTCCGGATTTCAAAGCCTTGGACGACGATGTAACTGGCGTTGGTGAATTCAAACAGCCCCGCGGCGTACTGCGCCGGCGGAACTTCCAATCCCGTGCCGTCCACGATGGCCGTTTCGCCGGGATAATTTTGAAACGTAACGAGATTATTGGTCGAACTGCCGGAGACATTGACCGTCACCGCTTCGTTGAAAACGCCAGCGCGCACCAAAACGATGTCGCCCGGCGCTAGGGTGTTGGCGGCATATTGAATCGTGCGCCAAGGCGCGGCCAGCGTGCCGGCATTGGTGTCCAGGCCGTTCGTGGCCACGTAATACGTCGTGGCGGATGCGGCCCTTGCGCCACAAATATAGGCGCACGCCAGGAAAGCGCACCGGGAAATAAAACTTTTGAACACGCCGGTGATTCTATCATCCAGGAGGCCCTTAAGCAAACGGACAATACGTCGGGAATGAAATGGCCACATCCGCCGCCGCCTGCCCAGCGGGCAGGCTTTGGCGGACAGGAAAGGGCACGAAAGACACCCAAAAAAGAACGAAGATTCTTTTTGTTGTGCCTTGCGCTCCTTTTGTGGAGAAAAGAGTTTTGACGGTTCGCCTCTGCCCCCTCCCAAAGACAGACCAGGTTGCGAGAGGAACGAAGTTCATCAAGCCTTTGGCGGTGTTTTGTCAAGTGCCGCTGGCTTTGCTTTGCAATGGGCTTAGAACCATTTCGATAGCGGGACCGGCAGGCTGTGGATTTAGTCTTTTAATTTCGCCGTGAAGGTGGCGGCCGGCGGTATTCAATAAGGAAAAGAAAATCTCCCATTGGTGCCGTGTGAGACCGCGCTTCCAAAACTCAATCAGGCAGTTCAGCGCGTTGCGGCAATACTCCGCATCGTCCGCCGCCAAGGGAATGATGCGAGGAAATCCGTTCTGTGTGGCGGCTATTTTTGAATACTGTTGACGCAGATAAGGCTCGAACCCTTCTGCCAGGGAAATCCCCAGCGGGCAGGCTGAAGCCAGCGGATCAAGAGCCAGAGCCATCGACAAACGAGCTTCCAGCGACTCTGCAAAAGCTGTNNTGGCGCAGCCGGTGGGCAATTTCCGCCCTCTGGCGCTCCATATCCTCAAATGTTTTTGCCCGTTGAATAGCCATCCCCCTATTAACGGCCAAAGCCAACGGTTCGTCAAATAGTAGTTGCAACTTAGCGTTATTATATGTATAATTAGCACTGTATGTTAATTAAGCACATACATACTGGTGTCAAAGGCGCGTTTGGACGCGCTTTTCGCGGTCTTGTGCCGCGCCCTGATGGAAAGCAGCATCGGTGCAAAACGAATTCATGAATATATGATGATTCCAGTCAACTTCTCTTTGATGCGCGCAGTGCGCGACGGTGGCGGCCAGATGTTCGCCCTGTTCCACATGCGCGACGCGATTTTCACCCCTGACGGCGTGGCTCGTTGGGAAAAGGGAAGAAGGAAGAGAGTGGAGGCAAGGAGGCCGCGTCAAGGCGGGGAACAAAGGAAGAAAGAGGAAGGAGAAGGAAGAAAGTAGAGGCAATCAGGCTGCGGCACCGCGGCGGAGTGAAACCGGATCAAAGCCAGTCAAAGCCAGTCAAACCAGGACAAGGCCAGTCAAACTGTCAAACTGAGTCAAGCCCGGATAGGCCCAGTCAAACCGAGTCGTAAGGATGCAGGCCATATCGCCGGTTCTACATATGGAAAGCGACACCGGCCTCGACGGTAAGGGCAACGCTCTGCCGAGGCGTGACTAGAGGCCGGCCCCCAATCCAATCACGGCTCGACGGAGTTGCCCTACCGAGAAGTCAAACCCAATCAAAGTGGGTCAAACCCAGTCAAACCAGATTTGGCGGTGGCAAGAGAGGCGGATGTACCCGGTTAAACCCAGTCGTAACTATTCAGCCCATATCGCTGGCTCCGAATAATTGCCGCCTTTGGCGGATTTAAGCCTTGCGCTTGGCGCGGATTGGGGAAAATCTGGAACATCAATGAATCTGGCACTCGCTTTCGCCCAGTCGGCCAGGAGCGATACTTCCAAAACGGCGCTCTTTTGGGGTGATGTCCGGTATTCTTACGGCCAGTTCTGGGAACAGACTCTGTGCGTGGCCCAACGGTTGGAGTCCAGCTTCGGAGTCAGGCGCGGGGATCGGGTCGGCATTTGGCTTAAGAATTGCCCGGAGTTTGTTCCGGTCCTTTTTGGCATCTGGCAGGCGGGGGCGCTGGCGGTGCCGATCAATAATTTTCTGAAACCAGCCGAAGTCCAGTTCATCCTGGCGGATGCGGGGATCGAGCTCGTTATTCTGGATGAATCCATGAAGGACGGGTTTACGAAGCTGGCCTCGGAACGGCCAGGCTTGAAAGCGTTTTTCGTGGAGTCGATGGCCGGCCACGTGGGGAAGGAGGCTGAACCGAGGGCCGACACGGCGGAAGGGGACTTGGCGGTGATCGTTTATACGTCGGGCACGACAGGGCATCCGAAAGGGGCGATGCTCTCGCATGGGAACCTGCTGGCCAACGTCGAAAGCTGCCGGCAGGTGCTCGAGGCGGTCGGGGAGGACCGGTTTGTGGTGCTGTTGCCGATGTTTCATAGTTTCATGTTCACCGTCGGGGTGGTGCTGCCGATGTTGATTGGCGGATCGATTGTGCTATTCAAGACACTGCATCCGCCCAAGAACATCCTCATGGAGATCATTCAGCATCGGGGGACGTTGTTGCCGGCGGTGCCGCAGTTCTTCCGGGCGTTGGCGCATAGTGCGGGGCCAGTGGAGTTGCCGTTGCGGGTCTGCATCAGCGGCGGGGCGCCGTTGCCGGCGGAGACGTTGCGAGAATTCACGGCGCGGTTTCCAATGCCGCTGCTGGAAGGTTATGGCTTGAGCGAGGCCAGCCCGGTGGTTTCGTTCACGCCCATCCGCGGGCCGTGGAAGGCGGGGTCCATCGGCGTGCCGATTCCGGGCGTGGAGGTGTCGATTCAAAACGAAGCGGGGGAGATGCTGCCGGCCAGGCAAACGGGGGAACTTTGCGTGCGCGGAGGCAACGTCATGCTCGGCTACTGGAACCAGCCGGCGGCAACGGCGGAAGTTATGCGCCGCGAATGGCTTTTGACGGGCGACATTGGTTACGCCGACCACGACGGATATTTTTACATCACCGACCGCAAGAAGGATATGTTGCTGGTCAACGGGATCAACGTTTATCCCCGCGAGATCGAGGAGGTTCTTTACCAATTCCCCGGCGTCAAAGAGGCGGCGATCATTGGCATCCCGGACGCGCGCAAGGGCGAACAACCACTGGCGTTCGTGGCCAGCCACGAGGGCGTCCAATTGGAGGAGAAGGGTTTGTTGGAGTATTTGCGCGAGCGATTGGCGGAGTACAAGCTGCCCCGGAAGGTGGTTTTCATGGCGGCGTTGCCGCAAAGTCCGACGGGCAAGATCCTGAAGACGGAACTGCGGAAATATGCAAATAAGCCCGTGCAGAGGCCCGGAGACGGAGGCTGAAATATGAACATAACATTCTTATTGTCAACATGTTATGATGAAAATGGACTTTTACGAGTTGACGCTGGCCGCAACCGGCCCCTAGACTGTCAGGACTGCGACACAACCGCCGGAAGCGGATTGTCCAGCGCGATTTTATGCCTGAAGGATATTGTGTTAAATGCAAAGCGAAGAAGGAAATTGCCGAGGCCGTCGAAGAGACCATGAAGAACGGACGCAAAGCGATCAAAGGCAAATGTCCGACGTGCGGCGTGGTGATGTTTAAAATTCTTGGCGGCAAGGCGGCTGTGGCGCCGGCCAGTGTTCCGAAAGGAAGCAACCAGCCGAGCTGAATTCTCTATGGCCCAACAACTGGCTTACGTCATTATTACACCCTATACGCTCCACAAGTCCCGCACGGGCGGGATTTTGGCGCGCCTGATCACGCGCACCGGCCTGGAGCTGGCGGCCGCGCGCATGTTCGCGCCCAGCGCCGAATTGGTGCAGAGGTATTCCGAAGTCGTCGTTTCCACTGCCGATCCCCAAGACCGGCGCATCCAGGAATTGATTCGCGATTACATCCTGCGCAACCTGGCGCCAGACCCGAAGACCAAACGGCCGCGCCGCGCCATGGTCCTGTTGTTTCGCGGCGAGGAAGCCGTGCGTAAGGTCCGCTCGGTGGTCGGCAACATTTCCGCCGAGCGCCGCGGCGGGGAAACGATTCGCGACACCTACGGCGATCTCGTTCTGGACGAGCACGACCAAGTGCGCTATTTCGAGCCGGCCGTCCTGGCCGCGCCGACGCCGGACGAAGCGGTGTCCAAATTGAAGCTCTGGGCCAGCTACTCGGACCGCGACGGCGGGGTGGTCGAGAGCACGACGATTTATGGGCCTGAGGAGAAGCCGCAAAGGACGTTGGTGCTCATCAAGCCAGACAATTTCCGCTTCGCCACGGGACGGCCCGGCAACGTGATTGATTTTCTCTCTCGCGCGGGCCTTTATATTGTGGGCATCAAGGTCCATCGCATGAGCGTGGCGGAGGCCTCGGAGTTTTACGGCCCAGTGCGCGAGGTGTTGCGGACCAAGCTCAAAGACGTCGTGGCGTCGCGGGCCAAAGCGGCGTTGGAGAAGGAGTTTGGGTTCAAGATTCCGGCGGCGGAAGAGAAGCATTTTGGGGAGATTTTGGGGCCGTATTTCGGCGACAACCAATTCGACAACATCGTTAAATTCATGGCGGGCCGTTTGCCGTCGGATTGCGATCCGGCGCTGGCCCGGCAACCGGGAACCGAGCGGTGCATCGCGTTGATTTACGAGGGGGTGGAGGCGATCGGCAAAATTCGCGACGTGCTGGGGCCGACCGATCCGTCCAAGGCGCCGCCGGGATCGGTGCGGCGGGAGTTCGGGTCCAACATCATGGTCAACGCCGCGCACGCGAGCGATTCGGTGGAGAGCGCGCAACGGGAGATGGCCATCGTCAACGTGGGGGAAAACAACTTCCGCGCAGTGGTGGAAGAAGTCTATGGAAAGGGTTAGGCATGGCGGAGGCAGCGCTACATCGATTCAACGTCAAGGACTACTACCGCATGGCGGAAGCGGGAGTGCTTCGGCCCGACGCGCGCGTGGAGTTGCTGGATGGAAGGATTATCGATATGTCACCGATTGGCCCATTGCACGGAGGAGTGGTTAACCGCTTAAACCGTTTTTTCCATCGCTACGCAAACGATCGCTGGTTGCAAGCGGTGCAAAACCCGCTGCATTTGGAAGATCACTCCGAGCCGCAACCCGACTTGATGCTGCTCAGGCCCGCCGCCGACGATTACGACAGCCGCCATCCCACTCCAGACGAAGTGTTCCTGCTGATCGAGGTCTCAGATTCGACGCTGGAAACCGATCGCGAAACAAAACTACCCAGTTATGGACGCGCCGGCATCGCGGAAGTTTGGATCGTGAACCTAGCCGAAGGAACGTTGGAGGTCTATCGCGAGCCGCATTCTGCCGGTTACACCAGCACCCAGATTCTGCACGACGGCGATTCTGTCGCCCCAGCCCGCTTTCCGGACGCCATCATCGAAGTGGCAAAATTGTTGCGGCATTGACAAATGGGCCGGGTGACATCAAAAGACGAAAATCTACCCCTCGCTGCCAGGCTCCGATATGCCCAGTCTGCGGCAGATACGTTTCACCAAAATAATCCGAGATGGCGTGGAACCGACTTGCGTTTCTTGGTGGCTGGATTCCAATAAATAGAGTGACTACCGCCTTCGCGTTTAAACGGACCATTTGCGCCAGGCATTTCCGGGCAGAATGCAACATTCCATTGCCCTTCACGATGGATTTTCGCCGTCAACTTTAGATCCAATCCCACAGAAGAATCCTGAATACGTTCAAGATGCTTTTTTGGCATATTTTCTCGCCGGTCTTCTTGCTCGCCCCCGGCAGGGACTTTGTCTGCCTACGCAATAAACACTTCAGCAGGGCAGAAAAGGATGCAAGGGAAAAGGGGAAAAGACAAAAGCTGAATCACGGCCCGAGTTGCACGGCCTGTCGGAGCCGATATTTGAACGTTTTTTGGCGTTCGGGATCGAGCATCTTGGATCCGTTACGCTCGGTGATGTAAAAGGTGTCGATGGCGGCGCCTTTTTCGGTGAGGATTTTCGCCAGATAAACGTTCACGTTCAACTCCGACAACGCCCGCGACACGTCATATAGCAATCCGACGCGATCCTCCCCCTGCAAGTCCACAATGGTGCGGGTGTCGGAGGTGGCATTGTCCAATTCCACCACGGCCGGAATCCGTTCGCCGTCCAGCGATTTGTAAGCGGCCGGAGAGGGGCGAACCTTGGCGATGAGCGCGGGCAAATCCAGCGGCGCTCCCGTCAGAGCCTTTTGCACCAGATGCTCGAATTTGTCCCGCTCCTCCCGGTTGGCCAATTGGCCGGTGCGGGCGTCGGCGACGTAAAAGGTATCCAGGACGATGCCATCGTAGCGGGTCAGGATTTCGGCGCCGAGGATGTTGAAGCCGGCGGCGGTCAGGCAGCCGGTGATGTGAGTGAAAAAGCCTTCGCGGTTCCACGTGCAGAGCTTGACGGTGGTGTAGCCGCGGTCCCGCTCGTTGTGCCAGGTGATGATCGGCGCCAGAGCGTTGTCCTCACTCTCGGACAACTGCAACTGGATGAAACGATGGACCTGCGTCACGTCGCCCAGAATGTCCTTGGCGTCGTTAATCTGGCAATAACGCGGCGGGACGTTGTTGAAATGGGCCTGGATTTCGGCCGGATCGAAGGTGGGCGGAGCAATGCGCTGAACTTCCTCGATCAGCAATTCCCTCTGGCGCGCCTCGGCCAGGAGGAATTCGGTGCCGCCGCTCAGGACCTGGCGGGTCTTGTGGAAGAGGCGCCACAACACCGCGTCCTTGAACCCGTTCCACAATTGGTCGCTGGTGCCCATGGAATCGGCAAAGGTGTGAAGGGTCAGCAAGACCAGATTCTCGTTGGTTTGGATTTGCCGGGCGAAGTTCTGAATGACCGCCGGGTCGTCCATGTCCCGGCGCTGGGAGATTTGAGCCATGGCCAGGTGGTTTTCGATGATCAGGCGCAAGGTGTGCGACTTGGCCCCGTCCAAGCCCAGGCGGCGGGAGACGCTTTGAGCCACGGTGCCACCGATTTCCTCGTGATGCCCGGTGCGAAAGGCCTTGCCGGAGTCGTGCAAAAGGAGGGCCAGATAAAGAATATAGGCATTCTCCACCCCGCGCGAGATGTCCGCGTAGGCGCTGAAGGGGGGAGTTTTGGCCGACCAGACCTGGTCCAGCTTTTCGATGCACATCAAGGTGTGTTCGTCGGCGGTGTATTGATGATAGAATTCCAGTTGCACCAGGCAGGTCAGGCGTCCGAATTCCGGCAGGAACTTGCCCAAGAACCCGACCTCGTGCATGGAGCGCAACACCGGAGCGACGCTGCCGCGCTGGTCCAGGATTTCCAGAAAGGTGGCGCGGACGTGCGGATCGCATCGGAACGAATTGTTGACCAGCGCCAGTTGGTTGCGAATGAGCTGCGCGGTGGCGGGATGCAATTTAAGCCCCTTTTGCTGGGCGTGCAAAAAGACGCGCATCAGCCGTTTGGGGTTCTCGCGGAAAATGCCCGACGAAACGGCGCGGATCTCGCCCTCGGAAAACTTGAGGCCATCGACCACCGCCTCGCGATTCTGTTTGGAACGCGAGCGGAAGATGTTCCGCGCAAAAGAGAGCAGGCGTTTGGGTTGAGGAAACAAGGCCAGCCGCCGCTCGACGGTGCGGGTGATGAAATCGATATTGCGGGTGTGGCCGTAGAACTCGCGCATGAACTGCTCCAATCGTTTGCCGGGCGAGCGGTCGTGCCAGCCCAGGTTGGCCGCGACGGTCGGCTGCAAGCTGCGGCCCAGGACATCGGAGGGGCGGTCGAGGAAGTAATGCAACTCATTGCGCACGCGCAGCATAAAGCCGTAAGCCTGGTCCAGTTGCTTGCCTTCGCTGGCGCCGATCATCTCCCGTTGTTCCAAGTCGGCCAGCGTGCGGGTGCGGTATTTGAAGTAGGCCATCCAGAGCAGGTTTTGGTAATCGCGCAATCCGCCGCAGCCGTTTTTGATGTTCGGTTCCTGCATGAAGGCGGAATTGCCGTACTTGTTCCGCCGCGCCGCCTGGTCCTCCACTCGCATCTGGATGTATTCGGTTTCATGGCCGAGCACACACTTGGCCTCTAACGTCCGGTTGAATTCGTCAAACAGATTCTGGTCTCCGATGATGCGGCGCGCTTCAATGAGCGCGGTTTTGGACTGCATATCGTTGTTGGCCACCTTGACGCAGTCGTCGATGGAGCGCACGGAGTGCCCGATTTTCAAACCCAGGTCCCACAAGGTGTAGAGCGTGCCGTCCACCAACTGGGCCAGCGCCGGACTCGCTTTGCCCTCCCTCACCATATCGCTTTCGTGCAGGAACATGATGTCGATGTCGCTGTGCGGGTTCAATTCGGCCCGCCCATAACCGCCAATGGCTACCAGCGTCAAGACGACCGGCGGCTCCATGGCCAACTGCGGCGAGGCCTGCTGGACGCCCTGCAAAATGGAACGGAGCACCAGGTCGATCATGGCCGAACGGGCGCGGCAAATCTCGCGGCCATCGGCCCCCGCGCGATGAAGCATTTTGAGGCGGTGAGTTTCGACTTTCAAGAAATTCTTGTAGCGCGCCAATTCCTGGCGGGGCAGCGTCTTGGCGGGCAGCGTCAATCGCGTCGTCGCGCTGGCCTCGATCTTTTCTAACAACGTCGGCATCCGCACAGAAGGTAGAGCAGATGTGGAAAGTTGAAAGAAATATGAAACGATGATTTCCTCGAAAATCCTCGAAAATTCCCGAAAATTCCCGAAAACCCCTCCCGCAATTCCGATTGCGGTCCAAGTGATTGGCCCCATTGTCAAACGCTCCGTCTGATTCAAGTTTATCATCGTCTTCACGCAACTTGAACAGATTCGCCTCATATCCTGCTTGTCCCTTGACGGCATGAAACCGCTGGTCAAACAGGTCTTGCAAGCCAGCGTCGTCATTTGCAAACGGCTCGTTCAAATCTTTGATCATGTCTTTCACTTTCACGCGAGCAATTTACCACAACCACTTGGACATCCGCTGTCCAACCAAAAGATTTATGAAAATTTTAAGGATGGCAAAATCATGTGGCAGAGCCGTCTCGGCTCTGTCTCTATTTGGGATTGGCCCCCGTCCCAAGGGATCGCAAAATAAATTGTTTAACACCCCCCTCACCCGCTATAACACAGGGTATGGCAACCAGCAGCAACACGAAATCCTCTAGTAATTCTGGCGGCGCGCTCGGTTTTGAAGCCACGCTCTGGGCCACGGCGGATAAACTCCGTGGCAACCTGGATGCCGCTGAGTATAAACACGTCGTCTTGGGCCTTATCTTCCTCAAATATATTTCCGACGCCTTCGAGGAGAAGCACGCCGTACTGTTGAAGGATGAAGACGCCGACGCCGAGGACCGCGACGAATACACCGCCGAAAACATCTTCTGGGTGCCGCCCGAAGCCCGCTGGTCCTGCCTGCGGGGCCGGGCCAAGGACCCGGTCATCGGCAAGTTGCTGGACAACGCCATGGTCGCCATTGAGCGCGACAACCCCTCGCTCAAAGGGTCCTGCCCAAGGAATACGCCCGCCCTCACCTGGACAAGCAACGTCTGGGCGGCGTCATCGACCTGGTTTCCACCGTCGGGCTGGGCGACAAGGAGAGCCGTTCCAAGGACATCATCGGGCGCGTCTATGAGTATTTTCTCAGCGAATTCGCCAGCGCCGAAGGCAAAAAAGGCGGCCAATTCTATACGCCGCGTTGTGTGGTCCAACTCCTGGTGGAAATGCTCGCCCCCTACAAAGGACGCGTGTTCGATCCGTGCTGCGGTTCCGGCGGCATGTTCGTGCAATCGGTTGAATTCGTGAAGGCCCACGCCAATGGCAACGGCAACGGCGGGAAGGCCAAAGGGGACATCAGCATTTTCGGGCAGGAAAGCAATCCCACCACCTGGCGGCTCGCCCGGATGAACCTCGCCATTCGCGGCATTGAAGGCAATCTTGGCCTTGAGCCGGCCGACGGCTTCCATCGCGACCTCCATAAAGACCTCAAGGCCGACTACATCCTGGCGAATCCTCCCTTCAACATGAGTGATTGGGGCGGTGAGCGCCTGCGCGAAGACCCCCGTCGGAAATATGGCGTGCCGCCCGCCGCCAATGCCAATTACGCCTGGGTGCAGCACTTCATCTATCACCTCGCGCCGAGGGGTATAGCGGGCTTCGTTCTGGCCAACGGCAGCATGTCCTCCAACCAATCCGGCGAAGGCGAAATTCGCAAAGCCATTATTGAGGCTGACCTCGTGGACTGCATGGTCGCGCTGCCTGGCCAGCTCTTTTACTCTACGCCAATTCCTGTTTGCCTCTGGTTTATTTCCCGCGACAAGCGGAACAACCGTTTCAAAGACCGGCGCGGCAAAGTGCTTTTCATTGATTCCCGTGAATTCGGGACAATGCTTGACCGTGTTCATCGTGAACTGGCTGACGACGACATTGCCAAAATTGCCGGGACATACCACGCTTGGCGCGGTGACAAGACTGCGGGCCAATACGCGGACACGCCCGGTTTTTGCAAAAGCACCGCGCTTGATGAAATCCGCAGCCACGGCCATGTGCTCACACCGGGGCGTTATGTTGGTGCGGAGGATGTCGAAGACGACGGCGAACCTTTCGAGGCAAAAATGAAAAGGCTGACCGCGACGCTGGCAGGGCAGTTTTCCGAATCGGCAAAAGTGGAAAAAAACATCAAAGAAAACCCGAAAGGCCTGGGCTATGGCTTCTGATGGCGCCAAAAAAGAAACCCCGGCTCCTGTCGGCCGCAAGCGGGCGAGGAAGGACTTCCGAGGTCAACACTTTAATCATAGTCCTCATTCCCGCAGATTGCAAGCATGAACCACGTTTTTTTTCAGCAGATCGAGGGCATTCTCGCCCCGGAACGTCTTGATGCCTACCGGCAGGATGGCGTTCCCCCCGTCACGACCCTGGCCCGCTATCTCTGGAACCTGGCCTTGTGCGAGAGCCTCTATTTGCCCCTGCAAATGGCGGAAATTGCCCTCCGCAACTCCCTGCACCATTTCCTTTCCGCCCGTCTCCATGGTTCGGCGTGGTATGATGTCGTCTCCGGCCTGCCCTCATGGCAGCAGGAGCAGTTGGGCGACGCCCGGCAAAAACTGCTCGCCGCCGGCAAAAGCGTCACTCCCGGACGCATGGTGGCCGAGCTGCACTTTGGCTTTTGGACCGGCTTCTTCAACAAATGCCATGCCCGGACCGGCTTGGGCCACGCGCTGGCCAGCCGCGCTTTCCCTCATGCCCCGCGTTCCGAGCGCGACTTGCGCAAGCTCGATGCCCGCTGGAAACGCATCCGCGAGCTGCGCAACCGCGTCTTCCACCACGAACGCATCATCCACTGGGCCGATCTGGAGTCGCAGCACGCCGCCCTGTTGGAAGTCATCGGTTGGGCCAGCCCGGAATTGGCGCAACTGGCTGTGGCTTTGGACCGGTTCACCGCCATCCGCCGGCAGGGCTTGAATCCTTGGCTGGAACGGCTGCGCCGCAATTGGCCCGAGCCGGGTGCCCTCGCCGCCCCGCCTGCGCCCAGCCCGATCATCGCCATTCTTCCCGCTTTCTTTGATGCCGCCAGCGGAGTCGAAACGCCCTTCGGCCGCCGCTGGGGCGGCGACATTTTCCCGCTGGCCGCCGAACATCTGCTGGCATTGCAGACCGGACAAATCCTCGCCTTGGACGTGCAGAATGAATACATTGCCTTTCTCAAATCTGCCGATTCCGTGAAGCTTGGAAATGCCATCAAAGCACACCTGAGAGGAATTGACTATGGCGGCTGAGTGGAGAAAAAGCAAATGGGGCGAAGAAATCTCGCTCGATTATGGCAAAGCGCTGCGCGACTACGACACGGCAAGAGGCAAGTTCCGCGTATTCGGTAGTAATGGTCCGATCGGATGGACCTCCAAGCCTCTCGTTCACGGCCCGGGCGTCATCCTTGGTCGTAAGGGCGCTTTTCGGGCAGACCCTGTGAAAGATGGTGCGTTTGACCTTTGACCCGTCAGCCTTCCCGTTCGGCGGTCCTTATCCAGCCAAACGCGATTTCCCGCGTCCGCCGAGCATGTCCGAAATGCCGCCGTCGGTCGTTCAGCCCAGCAGCTACGCGTCTGCTCACATCCCAACCCAAAAGCCATATCCGTTCTGGCTGAAATACCAAGGACGATGAGCGCCATCGAATCCATCACGGAAGAGACTTCAGTATTGTCGGCGCCGCTATCCGGCGAATTGCGTGTGCCCAGCGCTGGCAAAGTTGTGTATGCCATCCCATGAGTCAGGCTTTCAATGTCTATTGTGATGAAAGTTGCCACCTTGAGCACGATCGGCAAAAAGTCATGGTGCTGGGAGCAGTCGTGTGTCCGCTGGATAAGTCTCGGGAAATCGCGGGCCGTCTGCGCGAGATTAAGGCTCGCCACAAATTGAGTCCTCTCTTCGAGTTGAAGTGGGGCAAGGTTTCCAAAGGCATGGCCAGTTATTATCAGGAAACGCTGGATTATTTTTTAGACGATGATGATCTGCAGTTCCGGGCGCTAGTGGTCGCGGACAAAGCCAAACTCCAACACGCGGCCTTTGGACAGAACCACGACACATGGTATTACAAGATGTGTTTTCGGTTGCTGGAGGTTTTGTTCAGCCCAGAGGCACGCTATCGGATTTATCTGGACAAGAAGGACACCTGCGCAGCGGAGAAGGTCAAAAAGCTGCACGAAGCCCTCTGCAACAACATGTACGATTTCGACCGTAAAATCCTGGAGCGCGTGCAAGTCATCGGTTCGCATGAGGTGGAGCAGATCCAGCTTTGTGATTTTTTGACTGGGGCGATCAGCTATGCCAACCGGGGTCTGGCCGCCAATCCCGCCAAAGTGGTGCTGGTAGAACGATTAAGGAAGCGTTCTGGCTACCAGTTGACGCGCACCACGCTTTTGCGTGAGCGCAAGGTGAATGTGTTTATCTGGCAGCCGCAGGAGGTTTGATGGCAGGCCTTCCCCCGCTGATTCCATTTGGCGTCGGTCTAGGAGAAGATGACGCCGAGCGCTGGCACGACTTCGTGGAGGGCTTGTATGGCCTTTATAAGAAGACCATGGTGCGGGCAGGGTTGACGTTTCGAGGCCTGCCGGTACGCTGCCGGTTCATGTTTGAAACATTTGGTAAGCATTACGCTTTCTGGCACATGATGCAGGAAGGGCCGATTGAAGATGACCGAACGATTGACCCCGAGAGATGCGAACGATTGCTCTGGCTCGGCTGGACAATTGAGAACGCAAACAGTAACGCTTGTATTCGCGTTTTCAAACACCGCCCAGAGGTCAAGAAACGTCCTGCGTGCTTTGGTTGTACGAGGGCGACTATGCTGTCATCCTTTGGGAGCGCAACGGATATTATCTGTTGAAGACGGCGTTCCTGGTGAAGCTGCACAAGAGACAGGAGTTTGATCGCGACTGGAAGAAATACACGGAAAACCAAAATGGCTGAGGCCGCCCGGTTTCCCGAACGGCCTCGAAAGCTCCTTCCACACATGGTGGATGAGACTGCCAAGAACATAACCCAACCGGTTGGGTTTGTAAATAAATGAATCTGTTTGATTATGAATAACTTCGGCGAGTCCGAAATTGAAAACGCCGCTCTGATGTGCCTAGTCAAAATGAAAAGCGTGACAAAAGAGGAAATGGAATCTATCATTCGCGAAGTGCCGCCCGAGCGGATGTCGCCGGTCACGCGCCGGTTTACTTTGGAACTGTGATTGCAAATCAAAGACGTTTAGCCGACCTTTAAACCATGAAAAGCTCTCTGCTTATTGCCTCGCGGTCACAGAAGCTGCTTGACGGTCAAGGATTGTTGGAATCGCTGATTAAATCGTTTCTGAGTACAGCAAAGACTCCTGGGCATTGTTGACTGAATCAATTTGATAGTATTCCGCGGTGGATTTGGCACCCGCCGGAGCCAGCCGCAGAATCGCGTAGCAATGGAAAAACTCGCCATCGGAGTTTTGCGGCAGGCAGATGGGCTGGCCGGCCTGAGGATCGGCGGCGGCCACAACAAGCTGTGGGAATGCCGCGGCCGTCCCAAGATTGAGAGCCTTATTCACAGCGTAGGCAGTCGGATCTCTTTCGGGCACGGCGCTGGCCCCCACACAACGGCCGCAGGCCAGACCAATGTAGGGCTGAAAAAGATTGCAACTGTGTTCGTGGCCCCACAGCCAGAGAGCCATCTTGGGCAGCACCGCGCCAAAAACGTTCCACAAGTTCGTGTTGGTGACAAGGGCGTTCTTGGTGACCGGGTCCTGGCCCACCCCGTCCCCAAAGGGGGAGAACAATTGATGGTGCGACAACAGGATTGTTTTTCGGCCGCCGGCGTCATTGATCTTGTCCAGGTGCCAGGCCGCTTCCGCCGGCTGCAAGGAGGTAAGGTTCGTATTGACAGTGAAGACATCCTTGTCATTGTAGCCGGTATCCATCGCCAGGATTTGCCAGGCTGCGTTGCGCAGACAGAAGTAACTGGCCGGCTGCCGCAATTGCTGAAGCATCCCGTAGTATCCAACGCCGCCTGAATACATGTCGTGATTTCCGGCCAGTGAATAGACGGGCACTGTCACACCCGCATTCGTGATCAGACTCATGAAATTTTCGGCAACCTCGTTGGTTGTGCCCGAATAGTAAATGTCCCCCAGGTGGATGATAAGATCGACATTTTGCGTCAGCAGCCGCCCCAGCAGCCAACTTGCATCTTCCATACCGGTTCCCCAATCCGCGATCACCCCAACCACCAGGGGACTGCCCGCCGCCTGCGGCTGGGGCAAGTCGATGACGAAATCATTAAGGGTATCGTAGGTGACATAGGGGATGGGCGCCTGGCCCGCTTGCCAAGCCAGATAGGTGGTCACCGACTCAATCCATAGCGGATCACAAGTTGAGAATTTTAATTCGTTGGTAAGCGCCTCGCGCCGGGTCGTATTGCCGGTCATGTCCGCCCATCCAATCTCCGCATACATAGCGGCGCAGCTCAGCGCCGGCACTGCGGCCGGAGCGGCTGGCGGGGTCGTCGCGCCCGGCACCGCTCGCGCCATGGCGGACATCGCCGCCGGGGCGGGAGCTTCTTGGAGCTTCTTGTTAGCTGCCTCAACAAATTGCTGCATTTCGGGCTGGTCCGCGCTCAGGCGGACGCTAACCGCACGGCGCCGTTTCAACGTCTCGTGCAAAGCGGATTGCATGAGGGAATAGACGGGGTTGCGAATGGTTTGGAATTTTGCTTTCAAGCGTCACCTCGTGATGTGAAATGGCCCAAGTGCTGTTTGTTTTTAGACAACGGCGCATCCGATTCCATGGGACGGAGTATTGCGCCCGGCTGCGCTCATGTCCATTGCCTAATTGAGGCTCCAACTCGAACCTCGAAGCAGTGGGCCTGCTCTTTGCCGGCAGCGATCAAGGCGGCGCGAACGGCCAGGGCGTAAACGTACACCAATCCCATCGCGACGGTGTTTGACGCGCTGGCTGTTGATCTGCTATATTGAACTCCATGAGCAAGGGTACGCTTATAGAGCAAGTTCGTGCGGCCAAAACAAAGGCGGCGCAGATTTTCAGCAAAGTGGCCGGTGTCAACGGTGTGGGGATTACCCGCTTGGACGAGGGTTACGGTTTAAAGGTCAACCTGTCCAGCCCCCCGGAACAATCTGAATTATTGCCCACAGAAGTTGACGGAATTCCGGCGGCGGTCGAGGTGATTGGCTCGGTTGTCAAACGGGCCGTTTGATGCCTATCAGGTTTCTTACTCAACAAGTTTGAAGTTTCTCGACTTTAGGCGCCAACGGGGCCACACTGTGACGTGTCGCAGGAACTTCGAGTTCAAACGCCTCCGCCAAAACCCCTGTTGGTTTTTGACGGTGATTGCCAATTCTGCCGCCGCTGGATCGCCCGCTGGAAAAATGCCACCGGCGACGCGGTCGATTATCTTCCGTTCCAGGACCGGGCCATGGCCGGCCGGTTTCCTGAAATTCCGCGCGAACACTTCGCCGAGGCCGTTCACTTGATCTTGTCGGATGGCTCCGTCTGCAGCGGGGCGGAAGCGGTTTTTCGTTCCCTGGCCGAAGGCGGCCGCCAGCGCTGGCTGCTTTGGCTCTACCGGAAAGTGCCGGGGTTTGCCGACCTAAGCGAATTGCTCTATGAAGAAGTCGCGTTGCACAGGACGGCGCTCTCGAAGCTGGACCGTATCTATGCCGGCCCCGGCCTTGAACTGCCATCCTACATTTGGGTGCGCTTTGCCTTTCTGCGCGGGCTGGCTCTGATTTACCTCATCGCTTTCGGTTCCTACTGGATGCAGTTGGACGGGCTGATTGGCATTCACGGGATTGTTCCGGCTCAAGGCGCGATGGCGGCGCTCAAGGAGGAAGCGGCGCAAGCGCACATGGGCCTGCAGCGATTTTTTATGGTGCCGACTTTCGCCTGGTGGAGCGCGAGCGATTCGGCGCTCCATTGGCAATGCGGCCTGGGTGTGGCGTGCGCGCTGGCTTTGCTGGCGGGGATCGCTCCCGCGGTGATGCTGTTCCTGTTGTGGGCCCTCTACCTTTCGCTTTGCACCGTGTCCGGGCCGTTCCTCAATTTTCAATGGGACACGCTCCTGTTGGAAGCGGGATTCTTGGCCGTCTTTTTCGCGCCTTTGCAACTGTGGGAGCGTCCGTCGCGCCAGACGCGGCCGCCCGTCTTGGTGCTGTGGCTTTTGCGCTGGCTGTTGTTCCGGCTCATGTTCGAATCCGGCTGCGTCAAGCTCATGAGCGGCGATGCGACGTGGTGGAATCTGACCGCCTTGCGCGTTCACTATGAAACGCAGCCGCTGCCGACCTGGCTGGGCTGGTATGCGCATCAATGGCCGCCCTCGGTGCAATCCTTCTGCACCTTGGTCATGTTCGCCATCGAGTTGGTGGTTCCCGCTTTCATCTTTGCCGGGCGGCGTCTGCGTCTGGTGGCGGCCGGGATTTTCGCGGCGTTTCAGGTGCTCATTCTTTTGACCGGCAATTACGGCTTCTTTAATGGGCTGGGTCTTCTGTTGTGCCTGCCGCTGCTGGATGACAAGGCCCTGCTGGCCTTTCGGAACAGAACCGTTCCGGCAGCCGAACCCCTTCCCGGCGCGTGGCGGCCGGCGCGCTGGCCCTGGCCGGTGATGTTGTGTTTGACTATCCTCGTCGTGCCGCTGACCATGATCCCCTTGCTGAGGACGGCGGGCGTCAGGCAAACCTGGCCCGCTCCCGTCGGCTGGCTGTATGGCTGGACGCAGCCCTGGCGCACCTTTAACGGTTACGGATTGTTCGCCGTGATGACGCCAAAGCGTCCGGAAATCATTGTCCAAGGCAGCGACGATGGGCGGAACTGGAGGGACTACGTATTCAAATACAAACCCGGGGATTTGCGGAGGGCGCCGGGCTTTGTCGCGCCCTATCAGCCGCGCTTGGACTGGCAGTTGTGGTTTGCGGCCTTGGGCGGGCCGCGCACCAACCCGTGGTTTTACCATTTCGAGTATTGTCTGTTGCAGAATTCACCTTCGGTCCTGGCGTTGCTGGGACCAAATCCCTTCCCCAAATCGCCACCCAAATACGTTCGCGCGCTGTTATATGAATATCATTTCACCGACCGCGCCACCCGCCGCGGCACCGATGCCTGGTGGCGGCGCGAGTTGAAGGGCCTCTACGCCCCGCCGCTTTCCTTGGAGGATTTCCGCCATGCGCAAGGCCTGGCCGCGGAGTCCAGGGCAAATTTTGTGAGCAAACTCGGTTTTGCCGGCGGTAATCGATAAGGCTCAAGGTTCAAGGCTGAATGCCAAAGGGGCTTGACAGCGGGGGGGATGGCTTGCAAATTGTTGGGCATGTCCGGGCAACTTATCGAGAACGGGCAGGTGAGCGCGCTCCCCCGTGCTTCTGATTTCGAGCCTTTCACCTTGCCTGAGTTGGAGGCCGCCATCCGGCGGTCGCAGGAGTACCTTTTGCGCGAACAAAAGCCGGACGGCTTCTGGATCGGCGAATTGATCGTCGATTGCACCCTGGTGGCCGACGTGGTGACGTATCATCACTGGAACAGATCGGTGGATGAGAAATGGCAGCGCAAGGCGGCCAACTACCTTTTCAGCTTGCAACTGCCCACGGGCGGCTGGAGCATTTATCCGGGCGGTCCGGCGGAAGTCAACGCGACGGTCAAAGGGTACTTGGCCCTGAAATTGGCGGGCATTTCCCCGACCGATCCGCGCATGCTCCGCGCCCGGCAAACGGCCCTGAGCCTGGGCGGGGTCCCGCGCTTGAACACTTTTTCCAAGCTCTATCTGGCCTTGATGGGCCTCTTCCCTTGGAAATACCTGCCGACCATTCCCTGCGAAGTGATCCTGATCGGCAAATGGTTCGGCGTGTCTTTCTATGACATGAGTTCCTGGAGCCGCTCGATGCTGGTGCCTTTGTCCATCATCAACCATTTCAAGCCCACCCGCCAATTGGGGCCAAGGGCGACCTTGGATGAACTGTATCCGCTCGGTTTTCACGAGCGCGACTTGATGCTGCCGCGCGACCCGCAGTATTGCACCTGGCGCAATTTCTTCCTGTGGCTGGATTCGGTGCATAAGTTTGCCGAGCATTTTGCCCGCTACCATATTCATCCCTTCCGCAAACGGGCCTTGAAGAAGGCCGAGGAGTGGATGGTGGCCCGCTTGGAAGGCAGTGACGGTTTGGCCGCGATTTTTCCAGGCATCCTCAACACCATGATCGTTTTCAAGTCGTTGGGCTATCCGGAGGATCATCGACTGATCCGCCAGTGCGAGGCGGAATTGAAGAAGCTCCAACACGAAACCGAACACACGGTTCGGATCGAGCCTTGCCTCTCGCCGGTGTGGGACACGGCCATCGTGGCCATCGCTTTGCACGAATCCGGCTTGCCCAGCGATCACCCGGCTCTGGTCAAGGCCTGCGATTGGCTCATTGACCGCGAAGTCCGCTTCCGCGGCGATTGGCACTACAAGAATCCGGCGAATGTCGAACCCAGCGGCTGGGTCTTCGAGTTCAACAATAAATGGAACCCGGACGTGGATGACAC
>PLIU01000201.1 GCA_003140095.1 Verrucomicrobiales bacterium
TTGAACTTTTTTGCAACGCACCCGGTTACTCAGTCCGGCTTAATCGGGGCTTGCATAAATAGGTGAACAGGATGACTTTGTAGCATGTTTACTAGTTTTGGGTTATCCTCGGCGGTTTTGCAGGGTGTGAAAGCAATGGGTTTCACGGAGCCAACGCCGATCCAGTTGAGGGCCATCCCTCTGATTATGGCCGGCCGCGATGTCATCGGCAGCGCGCAAACCGGCACCGGCAAAACAGCGGCGTTCGCGCTGCCCATCCTCTCGCTCCTGGGGGAACATGAACCCCGATCGCGCGCCCTGGTGCTCGAACCGACCCGGGAATTGGCCGCCCAAGTCGAAACAGCCGTCCACGATTTCGCCCGCTTTACCCATTTGCGCACGGCCGTCCTGTACGGCGGCGTCGGCTACGGCAAGCAATTGGACGCCTTGCAGTCCGGGGCCGACGTGATCATGGCCACGCCGGGACGGTTGCTGGATCATATCGAGCGCGGAGCCTGCCGCCTGGACAATGTCAAGTATTTGGTGCTGGACGAGGCGGATCGGATGTTGGACATGGGTTTTCTGCCTGACGTGCGGCGCATCCTCCAGAAATGTCCGCGNNCGCTCGCCGGCGGAGACGGTCGAACACGTCATTTATCCGGTGGCGGAGAGCCAGAAAACGGGGCTGCTGTTGCAATTGTTGGAGCGGGTGCAATACGCTTCGGTCATCGTTTTCTGCCGCACGAAACATCGCGCGGACCAGATTGCCGGGCTGCTCAAACGCAACCGTCATGCGGTGGCCGTGCTGCATTCCAACCGGACGCAACGCGAGCGGGAGGACGCTTTGAAAGGTTTTCGCAACGGACGGTATGAGGTTTTAGTGGCGACGGACATCGCCTCCCGCGGCTTGGACATTGCCGATGTCAGCCACGTTGTCAACTATGATGTTCCGCAGCATCCCGAGGATTACATTCATCGCATCGGGCGCACGGGGCGGGCCGAGCACTCGGGCGACGCGCTGACGCTGATGGTGGCGGCGGACGTCAGCCACGTCTATGCCATCGAGCGGTTCATCGGGCAGAAGATAGCGCGCGTGAAGCTGGACAATTTTGATTATCAGTACACCGCGTTGTTCGAGGAACAGAAGCCAGGGCAGAAGGCCGGCTTCACGGGCAAGGTGCGCGGAGCGCGTGTGCATGGCGGCTACTTTTTCGGCCCCGCGCGAAGACGCTGACGGATCGGGCGGTTATCTTACACCGACTTTGGCCGCTGCGGCCGGGTCGATAAGTTTGCTAAACTTCCACTCAGTTGGGCTGTTTGGGGGGCGATGGTGCGGGCGCGGGAACGGGCGCGCTGGCCGGCGGAGGCCGCGTCTCTTTTAAGGCCTTAAAAGGGTGTAACATGGCCGTGAATACTTTCGGAATATACAGCGGGCGAGTGATTGGTTTCTGTAGGGTGCCGGTGACGCGGTATTCGAAGAGTTTATCCAAGGGGGTCAGCATCCAACCTAAAAAATAACCGAAGAGCGGCGTGTCGCGCAGCAGGTTCGCCTCCACACGCGCGTTGAGGCGCTTGCGTGAATCGACGGTGCCGCGATAAAGGAGACGAAAACCCGAAGAGTGGATTTCCAGGTTGTCGGTGAAGAGGACGCCGTTGGTAATGATGAAGTCGGCGGTGGCCTGGCGCGCGCGGCTGTTGCCGGAGCCGGGCGCGATGGCGTTGAGGATGGGGGAGAAGACGCCAAAAATTTTGATGTCCCACAAAAGCCCGTTATGAACGTGCAGCCAGCCGCCGCCGAAGAGGTTCGTTTCGCTGGCGTCGAAGGGAGAGGAGAGCACCAGGTGGCCATCCAACATGCCTTCGAGCTTGCTGTTCTTGCTGGTTAATTCCTTGGCCAAAGCAGCGAGGTTGATGTCTCTGAGCGTGCAATCGCTGCTGAACTGTGTGCCGAGCCCAGGCTCCCATTCCAAGGTGATCCAGCCTCGCGCCTGGCCGGCGTAGATGCTGGCCTGGAGGTTGGTCACGTCCACCGTGCGGAAATGGTAATGCACCGCGGCTTGGGCGGAGTCCGCAGTGAGATTGTTCCAATGAAAATGGTCGCCTTGGACGAAGAAATGCATGTCGGTGCCCAGGTCGTTGCCAGGGATGAACGTGCCGGAAGCATTGACCAGCGGGGGCGACTCGAAGTGAATCTGGCTCATGAAGGGCGGCGCGATCTTGCCCATGGCGCGGCGGACCGGCTCGGGGTCGATGGTGCTGGAAGCGTTGGTCATGAAAAAGACTTTGGAGGCGAAATCGATGGTGGCCAGCGGCACTTCCACGCGGCCAGTGTCGCGGGCCAGGCTTAACTGGCTCAGGCGCAGCAGGAGGTTGGTGTACTCCAGTTGCACCTGCAATTGATCCGCGCTTTCCCCGCGCACGATCATATGGCCGGTGGCCAGCGTCGCGGCGAAGCCGGTGGCCGCGGGATTTTGCCAATTGCCCCAGACGTCGCCCTGGATCGCGGGCTGGTCCAGAAAACTCACCTGGCTCAACGCGCGCCGCGCCGGTTCTGTCAGCAAAGGGAGGGCGATGGCCGGGTCCAATTTGCTGTCAACTCGAAAATGATAAGCGTGCGTCACTTCGCTCCAGTCATAATCCAGGCCCAACGAGCCGCCGGGGCCGGCGACCCGCAGGCGCGACACGTTCCAAACCCGGTTGGTGTAGGTGAAATGGGACTGGGCGGAAGTGACGGCGATGCCCCGAAACGCGCCCCGGCTCACGGAAAAATCCCCGGCCAGTTGGATGCTGTCGCGGGAATCCTCCGGCCAGAGGTCGATGCGATTGGTCCAGGCCGGGAGCACAAAGCGGATGCCCGCGCTCAGGCTGGGGGGCGATTCCCAGTCGTAGAGCGAAATCCAATGTTGGGCGGGGCCGCTGAGCAGGGGCGAAAGCTGGTGGGGATCGAAATCGACGGCAGCGTGGGCTTGCACTTCGCGGGAGGCGACATCCAGGACACCGCCAGCGTTGATATGGCCGCGGTACATGACGGCTTCGATTTTGTCGATCGTGAGTTGGGGCGGGTGCCAGCCGCCCTGGATGACCGCGCGGTCCAATTTTAATTTAGGCGTGGTAATGTTGGTGGCCTCCGCCTGCCAATCCAGGTTGAAGGGCTTGATCTGGTTCCATCGGCCCCAGGCTGGATCGAGCGGAGACGAGGCGTTCCCCCGTTGGGTTTGCAAGACCAGCGACGCCGCGCCGACCGAACCCCAGCCGGACTCGGTTTGGGTGGCGCTCAACTTTCCTGTCAAGGTGGCTGGCACGAACGTAGGCGAGGGCAACGTCGTGCCTCCGTCCCATCGCAAGTCGGCCACGCGGGCCCAGTTGCTCCCCGAGGGGGAATGCCAGGCCGCGCTAACTTCGTGGCCGGTGAGGCGGACATCGGCTGAGAAGTTGGTCCCGGCGTCGCGTGAAAGATCGATTGAGGCGGAGAGGTCGCGGCCGGCGGCCCAAGGCGTGGTCACATTGTGGCCCAGGAAGTGGATTTGGAAGAGGGGTGTGTTGCTGGAGTTGAGCACTCGGGCGCAGACGGCGCGCAGATGGAGAGAGCCCGATTGGCCCCAGGGTGTCTGCGTGCTGGCCGCGGTGAATTCCAGTTCGGCCCGCAGAGTGTTTTCGTCCCGTCCGTCGGCGTAGAAATGGAAGTTCAATTCGGGTGTGCCGGTGAAATGAATGGTTTGGAGGACTTCCCAGGCTGTAAGCCGGGGCGCAGGCTTGGGCTGACCGGCGGCGGACACAGGCGGGGCGGCGGGAAGAGAGGGCAGGGGAGATTTCCAATCACGCAAGGAAAGGAAGTTACGGATTTCTCCGTTAACGTGGATGCGAACGCCGCGCGACCAGGCGCTGCCATTATGCAAGAGGGCCAGGTTGTTGGAGGCCAGCGTGACGCTCAAATTGACATCTGTCAACGAAAGCGGCCCTTCATTGGTGGGAGAAACCGGAAGGCGCAGGCCGGCTTGGAGAATCTCAAAAGAATCGACTTGCAAGCGCGCGTGCAAGAGCGCGTCGGCATTGAGGTTCAATTGGGTCCACTGCGCCGAAAGGTGCGGGCCGGAGGCCTGGTTGGTCGTGCTGAAGGCGGCGTTTTCGATGACAATGGAGGGACCCCAACCGAAGCGCGCGCTGGCGAATTGCGCCTCAAAACCCCGCTGCCGCAACGCGCGCAAGAGCGGGTTCTTCAGAAAGTCCGGCAGGCCGACCAATTGCAAATAGGCTAGGGCCGCGACGAACAGTAACACGAGCAGAAGTACTGTGACACGACACCATTTGAAGGCCGTCAGGAAGTAGCGCACCCATTTGCGTTGGAAAAAAGAACCCATGACTCAATGAGGGTGAAGGCGCGCGGTATAAAGGGTCAAGTTGGGTTCCACTAAATTGTCATAGAGGCCCGCCGGGAACTCGAAGATGAGGCGCTGGCCGTCCCGCACGATCGAGGCATAGGGGTGGTAGTGAGTAGGCGATCGGCCGCCAAACTGGATGCGGAAGGTTTCGTTTGTGCCGCCTTGTTTGACTTCAAAGGCCACCTCGAAATCGGCTTGGGGAAAACCGAAGCGTTCCAGGTGTTCCTCGCCCACGCCATCCCAGTAGATGGCGCGCAAGCGCCCCATTTGGAACACGCACGCCTCCGTAGCGAATGAATTGATGGGGACTTGGCTGCTGAATCCCGGGGCGTAGGTCCAGTTGCCAGCCGGATCGTGCAAATACTTGAGCACGCCGCCGCGTTGGTGAATGGTGATGCTGAGGACGTTGCTGGAGGCGAAATTCCAGACCTCCCGATCGCGCAACTCCCAGGAGGCGCGCGGGAGCAGGTCGTAATCGTTGCTGCTGACGGAATTGACGAAGTCCTCGTCCAGACGGCGCTCGAAGACTTGGCCGGCTTGATTGGTCCCGAAATTAATCCAGGTTGCGGCCTGCGCGCCGGCTGCCGGGCTGAAGCGGAGAGTGTATTGCAAGGAGGGCTGGGTCAAACCGTAGTCGGAGAAATCGGTCACGACCCTTTTGGCGATTTCGGTGTTCATGTTGGTAAACTCGGCCAGCCAATAGTCCATGAGGGCGGAGTCAGCCGGAAAGCTTTTGCCGGCCGTCACGAGCCATGGTCCGTTGGTTTGCCTTTGCACTTCGAAATCATCATCGCCCCGAACGGCAATGGATTCAATGAGGCCGGGCGAAAGGCTGATGAAATGTTGGTCCAGGAAATTGGTGTAAGAGGCTTGCCAAGGCTTAAGCGGCTCCTTGGCCACGATGACGATGTTGCCCGGGTCATCGCGCCGCGCGTAGGCATAGCCGGGAAATTTAGCCACGCTGTTGCCCAATTGAAATCCCGCCACTATGTTGGTGCCGTTCAGGAAGGAAAGCTCCAGCTCGGGTGTGGTTTCCGTGCTTTGCAGGCCTGAGGCGTCCAGATCGGCCTGTGAGTCGTCGGGTACGAAGTCACCGACTAGCACGGTTTGGAGCCGGCGCAAAAGCTCGTCGATTTTGGGGGTGTCGGCGCGGGCCGGCGGGCGGGGCTTGCTCATGAACCAAAGATGATCGGTGGCATCGCGCTCCAGGTCGAATTCCTGTCCAGCCGAGCGGACGCGCAATGTCTGGTAGGCAACATTGGTCAGGCTCAAAAACGATTGGTCGCGCCATATTCTTTGGTCCGATGGCAGCAAACGCAAGATATCGGCGGCCGTTTGGTAAATGGTGGTGTTGCCGACGATCTGCAAGTAAACGTCCTCGTTGAAAGCTCCGAGTTGGCCGATTTCCAGACGGCGGGGGTCCGGGCCGGAACCTTGCAGCAGCAGGGTGAAGAGCGGTTTGGTGAAGCCGAAATCCTCCTGCGCGTTGGGCCGGTCGTTGAGTTCCTTTTCGTTGATGCTCTCCTGCCATTCCAGTTTCCTCAAGGAATCGAGCAAAGCGGCCATGAGCTGGTTATTAGCCGGATAAGAAATGGGCCGGACCAGGCGCCAGGACTGGTTGGTGGCGCTTTGACGGACGGCCTGGACAATGGCGTGGCCCCACGGGTGGATTTCAATGTTGGTCACCAAAGCGGGATTCAGGCCGGGGAGGACGAGGCGGCTGGCTTGAAGATCCCTCTGCCGCCGCAATGGTTGCTCGACCAACACGATGAAGGCGAGCACGACGGCGGCAGCCACAAGCAAAACCCATGTGGGTTTCCAATTCATGGCGGGTCAATGGCGGCGCCGCAGCCAGACCAATCCGCCCAAGGCCAGGACCGCGGCGGGCAGGCCGGCCAGGAAAAGCCAGCGGACGGCGGAACTCTGGGCGGATGTCAAGTAAAAGCTATACTGCTTGATCGGCCGCGAATCGAGGCCTGCGATCAGGGTAGTGGGCCGCTGCAAAAGCCAGTCCAGGGCCAGCTTGGCGAACTCATGATTGCCGATCCAGGAGTCGATGAGTTGATCGTCCAGAAAATAGGATTCGCCCGCCACCACAATGCGCGTGCCCACAGCTCGGGGCGTGTCCACGCCCTTGATGACGCCTTGCTCGATGGCGGCCAACAATGGATACTGGCCGGCGTGTTTGTTCGTGCCCATGCCCTCCGCGCTGGTGCAGGCCAGAATCTTGACTTCGGGCGCGCCAGGGATTTTGCTGTTGGCTTCGACCTCGTAAACCGGGCGCGGTCGCACCATCAGGATGCGGGTCTGGTCGCTGGCCAATGGATTGACGATGGGATGGGGCAGGAATACGGCGGTGAAGAACGACCCGAGGCCGGTGTCGACATTCGGGTCCTTGTCCGACACGGCGTTGGCGCCCAGTTGCACGCCCCATTGCTTGGCGAGCATGGGTTCCAAGCCGCAGGGATCGGTCAGCAACGCCAGGAGGCGCCCTCCATTTTTCAAGTAGGCTGCGATTTTGTCCACCTCTTCGGGCAAAAACTCGGCCGCGCGCGGCCCCGCCACGATGAGCAACTGGCAATCGTGGGGAATATCATTGGTGCCGAGCAGCGAAAGCCGGTCCCACGCGCTGTCGCACTCTTCCTTCAAGATGGCCGCCAGCTTGCCATAACCGGTATCGCCCAGCTTCCCCGGCTCGGCCAAAGGGTCGCCGGGATTGTTCTCGCCGTGGCCGTAAAGAAAGTAGGTTTTGAGCGCCTGGGGATGCGCCAGCGCGTAGATATCACTGGTGAAGTGCAACTCGCCAAGAAAGCCGCTCCGCCGCACAAATTTGCTGCGGCCGGACAACAAGTTGCTGAAGTCGTAATCGGCCAGTTGCCTGGCTATCTCAATCTTGAAATGGCCGTTGCTCTCGAAGACAACTAGGTCCTTCTCCTGGCGCCCGTTCCAGTCGATCTTGGCAAGCAAATCCTTGGCCAGGCCGACAAAGCGGGTGTAATCGAGGCGCTCGACGTGGATGTGGCGAGGATTGGCGTTCTGGTACTCCTCCAGCAAACCTTGGGTCAAGAGATAGATTTCCTCGTTGTCGCCGTCTGGCTTGAAAAAGATAGTGATTTTCACGTCATTGGTCAGGCTCTCCAGTACGGCACGGGTCTGGCTGGAGAGTTTGAAAGGGGCGTCGCGCGACAACTGGAAATCAAGGAAATAGCCGGCGGCCAGGTAGTTCAACATCACCAGCAGCGCCAAAGCCCCGGCGACCGCCAGGACTGTGCTCAACATCCCCAACCAGCGGCGTCCTCTGGAAAAACTCGGTTTGGGGGTGTCGGTTTGGGCCATGTTATCTCCAGCGCCGGCTTTCTATGACCCGGCAGGCCAGGAACAAGAAGAAGAAACTCGATGTCAAGCAAAAAACAATGGAGCGGGTGTCCACCACGCCGCGGGCGTAGTCTTTCATCTGGTTCATGATGCTGACGCAGTTGAGCGCCTGCTCGGCCCAGCCCTGTTGCGTGTCGAACGGGCCGGCCATGAAGCCGGCCAAAAAAAAGGCCAAGCCGATGGCAAAACTGATCATGGCCGCGACGATCTGGTTGCGCGTCAGGGCCGAGGCGAAACAGCCCACCGCCATGAAAAGGCAGCCGATGAGAAAGATGCCCAGATACTCGCTGCCGAGTGTGCCGGAGTCCAGCAGGTTGGAGCCGCGGGCAAAGTAATTCAGTACTAGAAGACAGCCCAGCAAGGGCAGCCACAACAACATATAAACAATCAACGCCGCCGTGAATTTGGCCCACACCACTTGCCAATCCGAAACAGGCGTGGTCATCAGCGTTTCAAACGTGCCGGAGAATTTTTCCAGGGCAAAGAGCCGCATGGTAATGATCGGGGCGGCGAACAGCACGATAAACCAGAAAGAGCCGCCCAGGAAAATCTCCGTCAGCGGCACCATGGTTGGCTCCCCTTGCAGTTTGTCCACTAGGACGACGAAGCTCCAACCTGTGCCAAACATCGCGCCGGCGATGACTACGTACCCGATCCACGAGTAGAAGAAGCTGCCCAGTTCGCGCCGGGTCAACGTCAAGTAGGCCTGCATTAGAACGTCTCTTCCTCGCTTTCCGGCAGGGTCAGGCGGATATAGACCTCTTCCAGCGAATGCCGCACACGGGACAATTCGCGCAGTTTCCAGCCGCGTTCGAGGACGAGGGCAAAGATTTTGGGGCGCAGGTCCTCACTGCCCGAGGGCGTCAGCGCGCAACGATGATATTCTCCCTCCGCCGCCGAGAGGGTGTAATGGGCCAGTTCGGGCATTTGCTCCCAGCACGTTTTCAATTCTTCCAAAGGAGCGGCTATTTCGGCGATGAGATGGCCGTTTTGGCCAAGGGCCTTTTGCAGATTCTCGGGGGTGTCGGCCGCCAGAATCCGGCCTTCGCACATGATCAGCACACGGTTGCAGGTCATTTCGACTTCCGGCAGGATGTGGCTGGAAAGGAGCACCGTGTGGCGCCGGCCCAATTCCTTGATCAATTGCCGGACGCTGCGAATCTGGCTTGGGTCCAAGCCGATGGTTGGCTCGTCCAAAATAATCAATTCCGGCTCATGCACCAGGGCGTCGGCCAGCCCGACGCGCTGGCGATAACCTTTGGAAAGGTGGCCGATGATCCGTTTGCTCTCGTCTTCCAGGCCGCACTGGGTAATGACCGCATCGACCCGCTCGCGCGAGCGGCTGCGGCCCAAGCCCTTGAGGCGGGCGCGGAACTTCAAATACTCCCGCACCCGCATGTCCGGGTGCAACGGATTGTTCTCCGGCATATAGCCTATACGGCGCCGCACCTCGTCAGCTTGCGTGAAAACATCCAGCCCCGCCACCGAGGCGGTGCCGGAACTGGCCGGAATAAAACAAGCCAGAATGCGCATGGTGGTGCTTTTGCCGGCGCCGTTGGGACCCAGCAGGCCCACGATCTCTCCTTTCTCCACCTGGAAGGAGACATCCTTCACCGCGTTATTTCCGGCGTAACTTTTGCTCAAATTGGAAACGTCAATCATCATTGGGCCGCCGTTCGCTACCGGAGTCTAAGCCCCGTTTCGCCTTCACGATAGCCTAAGATTAAATTGCCCCGCGTGCGCGGCACAAGCACGGAAAGGTGCGTGGTTTCTCCCGCCGCCAGCGGCGTCAGCGCGGCAAAGGCATCAAGGTAGCTGCGCACCTGCCGATTGCCGATCCCGTTGATCACATCATACTCCCGCAACGAGGCCCGTTCCGCCGCGCTGCCCTTTTCCACCCGCGCGATCAAAAGTCCGCTTTCCTGCCCTCCCACGGCATGACTTCTTCGGTCACCTGGACGACGGCATCGCGACGAACGTCGGGTTGGGCTTGGGTGGTTGTGAAAACCAACCAAGCCAAAGCGCCGACGGCAGCCGCCCTGGCCAGCCTTCGTTGTGAGGAAACTGCCCGTTGCATGTTCATAATGACGACAGGGCATGGCTGGAAAATGTTCATTAGCCGCCCTCGCCATGGCGCCAGTGTGCCAGAACGGGCGGAAAAAGCAACTGGCCGCGCGCGAACAGACGCCGGCCGGAAAATTCTATTGGACTAAGGGCGCGGCTTGGGGGGTAGTTCGCGGGCGCCGGTCTCCGCGCGCAGGGAATTGATGACAGACTCGAGTTGCTCGTCGAATTTGGCCTTGTCCTTTTCCCAGCCGGTGAAGTCGGGGGCCATGCGAGATGTCAGGTGTTGCTGGTTCCAACCCTGCCAACCCGGCGAGAACATGTGGCCGTCCAAGTTCAACGGAATTATGGCCAGGATTTCCTTGCCTCGTCCCTTCGAGAGTTTTTCCTCCTTCAGCAGCGCCTTCTCGACCTCCTTGTCCACCCACCAACTGCTCAGTGCATCCTTGGAGCAGCACAAAAGCACTTTGTCCCACAGGCGAATGCTTTCATCGACGGTGCGGTGGATTTGGTCGCCGGCCAGAATTTGGTGTTCATCAAGCCAGCAGCGGATGCCGCGGGCCTGCAAGGCATCGTGCAACCGCAGGGCAAAGGCTTTATCTGCAACGCTGTAGCTGATGAAACAAGAATAGGATGAGTTCGGTTGATGCCAAAATCCGGGCAAGTAACGAATGAATTCGTCGGGCAATCCGCAGCCGCGCAGGAACGCGTCCGGCAGCGGGCCGGATATCATCAAAGTGTGATAATCCAGGGCGCTCGGGCCTAAATGGTCACACGCCTCCAAGTCTCTGGCTGATTTCAAGGAAGTGAAGGTGAAAGTGGTATGGTCCAGGCAAGCTTTGGCGAAGGAGGCATTGTAAACGTTGGCATCGCGCATGATTGCACCGCTCAAATCGGCGCCGCCCAAATCGGCGCCGCTTAAATTGGCACCGCTGAGATCGGCCAGGTAGAGCTTGGCGCCGCTCAGATTGGCAGCGCTCAGATCGGCCCTGACCAGGCCGGCCCGGCTCAAGTCCGCATGGTTCATCTTGGCATCGAACAGATCGGCGCCGGCCAGATCAGCGCCGCTAATGTTGGACACGATCAAGCTGGCCCGTCTCAAATTGGCATGCTTCAGATTGGCATTGCTCAGGTTGGCGCCGCTCATCTGGGCGGCGCTCAAAGTGGCCCCGCTCAGGTCGGGAACAACGCGGCTGGATTCTTCCCGCCATTTGTTCCACCCCGCAACCCCTTCTTTCAATCTTTTCAAATGTTCAGGATTGGCCATACGTCGTGAATTGATCATCGGTTCAGGCCGCCTCAGTGTCCACCCAAATCTTTGGCGCGCCCGCACCGTATGGTTGGCACCTTAAACCATGCCATTCTCGTTTTTTTCGATGGCTTTTTGGCGCCACAAATATCGCATTGATGGGTTAACCCCTCGGACTGACACGAACGGAATTTGTTGAAACTTGATTCCAGTCGCGACTGAATGCAGCATTTGAGGTCGATAATCTTATGAACTTAATCCCGTCGCTACGAACCTCCGATGCTTCATTGGCGCATGCTCTGGCCCGTTTGGGTCTCGGCATCAACATCGCCACTCACGGCTTAGCCCGGATTGGCGATATCCGCGGTTTTTCCGCCGGCCTGGAGAAGATGTTTGCCGCGACATGGCTTCCAGCCTTCGCCGTGCGAGCGACCGCCTGCGCCATCCCGCCTGTGGAACTTGGCCTTGGCCTCTTGCTGATGCTGGGCCTGTTCTTGCGGCCCGCGCTGGTGGTTGGACTGCTTGTTCTATGCCAACTCACGTTTGGCAGCGCGCTGACCCAACATTGGGACGTGGCAAGCGAACAAATGATTTACATTGCCTTCTACGCCTTGCTCCTGGCCACAGCAGGGTTCGACCGCTACTCGCTCGATGCGTGGCTCCGCGGGCGTTAAACCGATCCTTGTTTGTGCGACTGGCCTCAGTGGTCGAAGGGCAATATTTTGTCTCTCCCCTTGCCGGAATGAACGCGATTAGAAGGACGGATCCAAATTATACATGGAGGTGGAGAGAACACTAGCCGTTGCAGCCACCGCCGGCCAAGTCACTTCATTGTGAGGTTTATTGTCATTGTTCCAACGACTCCGCCAAGGATTATTCGGCGTCGGATCGATGAGATTCATTGGGGCTGGGCTACCAGGACCCTTATCGTTACGCTTCGCTATTTCCACGTGTCCATCGCAACAGGCAATATCGGTCTTATAGTTGTGGCGATTAGAAGGCTCTTGGCCGCCGTCGCCGCCCTGACCGCTGTCCGGCATGTCCGTTGGGTCCAGGTTGGCCTCCCATGACCCGCCCTCGATGGCGCGAGTGTCTGCGAGCATGATCATTTGCGCTGGCGACACCACAGTGGTGTCTTTGAGCGGTCCCTGGTAAAAGCCGCCATCCACATCGCCTCCCAGCCCAAGTTGAGGCACGTTCTGAAGATTCAATCCCCAATCGTTGTAGCCGATGGAAAAGCGGCTGCCCGGTGTCACCAGCCAAGGGTCATGCTCTCCAGGCGAATATCCAGGAATAGGAGTTATTGTCCCAACCGTGGATCCGAGAGTTTTGTTGATATTTGTGTCCCAAGCGGCGGCGGGTGGCGCCGCCGGACAGAAAAAGACAGGTCGGTCATTGCCAACCTCAGGCAAAATACGAATCATCCAAATATAAGCGCCATTATTCGGTGAGTAGTCTCCTGGATAGAACCTGGTGTCCACGACATACATTGCAATTCCGAGGCCAACTTCACGCAAATTGCTTATGCAGGTGGTTTGTTTGGCCTGCGCTTTGGCACGGGCCAGGGCGGGCAGAAGCAGAGCGGCGAGGATGGCGATGATGGCGATGACNNACCAGCAATTCGATCAAGGTGAAGGCTGCCTCTACGGGCTTCGCAAATCTTCCAGGCTTCATAAAACTCAAGTCATTGGCTTTATATCTTTTCAATTTGCCACGAGTGCCAAACCTCGTCAAGTGGCATAAAATGGAATGGCACATCCTACACATCCCCAAAGGAGCGTGGAACAATTCCAACCATGCCTCGAGCCACGCGCAAATCGGCATTTTTGCCAAACGAACCCAAGTTTGAGATCTTCCCGGAGTGATCAAAGCCCAGGCTTGCCAAAGCGCGCGGCTCGCCTTACATACCCATCCATGACTTCGCCTGTCCCTGCATTTGCACTGGTTCTGGTTTGCTGCTTGGCGCGGCTCGCTCGCGGCCAGACGGTCGGGGAGTTGGGCCTCTTTTCGGCGCATGGGGACGTGGGCGCTGTCCTTCACGGCGGCGGCGCGCAGTTTGATGCGGGGCGCGATGTCTATGTCGTTTCCGGAAGCGGCGCCAATATGTGGTTTACAAATGACGCTTTTCACTTCGTCTGGAAACAGGTTGCGGGCGA
>PLIU01000380.1 GCA_003140095.1 Verrucomicrobiales bacterium
CCAGATGCGCCGGCTCGTGCGCGTAGCGCTTGAAGCCAACGGCTACCGCGTCTTCGAGCCGGCCAGTGGACAGGAGGGGTTGGTCGAGGCGGCGCAACGCCGCCCGGATATCGTGGTGCTGGACCTCGGTTTGCCCGACATGGACGGCCTGACCGTGCTGCAACGCCTGCGGGAATGGAGCGAAGCCCCGGTGCTGGTGCTTTCGGTCCGCGAAGGGGAGGAAGATAAAGTCGGCGCGCTGGACCACGGCGCCGATGACTACATGAACAAGCCCTTCAGCACGGCGGAACTGTTGGCGCGCTTGCGCGCGGCCCGCCGGCGGGCGCAACCGGTGGCCGACAACGCGGTCTTTCACTCCGGCCATTTGCAAGTCGAGCTCTCCAGCCGCCTGGTCACGCTCAAGGGGCGGGAGATCAAATTGACGCCCACGGAGTACTCGCTGTTGCGCCTTTTGGTGCGCAACGCGGGCAAGGTGGTCACGCACCGGCAGATTCTCAAAGAGGTGTGGGGTCCCACTTACGGCGAGCAGACCCACTATCTGCGCGTCTATATGGCGCACCTGCGGGAGAAACTGGAGGAGGATCCGAGCCGGCCCGAGTTGTTGTTGACTGAACCTGGGGTTGGATACAGGATGAAGGCCGAAGGCTGAAAACCGAGCCGGCGGAACCCACGGGAATAGCTGCATATAAATGCCAAGCTCTGACGCTGACGCCTTATCGGCCGCAAGGCTGAAAGAAGATTCGCTTATGCTTGGGCTCGTAGGTTTCATGTCGAATTTTCTGGAGCAAGTTGTAGTGTGCCGTGTGTTATCCTTGGCCCCGGCGGACGCCTCCGGCTGCTTCTTGCTCGTGGCGGCAAGTGGCTGGCAGGATTGTAGGCCGCGTGCCCTCACGCGGCGGCCCTCCTGAGTCATGCCGCGCCGCGGCTCTTTTCCCATTTTCATCGCCTCTTTCATCACTCGTTTAATATGTCCATTTAACATTCTGCGTGTAGTATAACTCACGCATTCAGAGATTGCAACATCTTTCTCCAAATATTTTGACCCGCCCACAGTCCGCTGTTGCATGCCCCTGAAGGGATCCACTCCCTCTTATACATGATCGCGAACGGCAACTTTCTGGCATTGCGGGTTGTGTTCCGCTGCAAATACTAATTTCCGAGGACCCTCACGCCCTTCACGCATGATTCCGCGAATGAAAACGCAGGCTCGCATCGGGACGCGAAGAGTGTTTGAAGAGCGCAGGAAAGACCGTATTAAAAAAAGCGGATGAACAACGTTTTTTGTTGGCTGTGTCAAGCAATAATGTGGCAATGCTAGGAACTGACCCCGTTTCGTTTCCGGCCCTCAGTTTTAACAAATGTAGAATGTTTAGATGCGACCCCAATGCGCCCCCTTGGTGAAATCAACCAATTCCTCTCCCATCTGAATTGGTAAACAGCGTCCAACCAGAGTCTGCTTGGGTTGGTGCTTCATTTGTTTGCGTGGCTCACGAATCTCCACGGCAGCATGCGTGGGGACGTGGCGCGCGCGATCATCAATAACACACGACGCTCAATCTCGGCACGCGCGCGAAGGCGGCGTCGCGAGTAATCAGCCTCAATCCCCACGCTCGCGCCGTCGCCGCTATCCAGTTGTCGTTCTCGCCCAAACGTTGTCCGGGGATCTCCCGGTCAATGCGGCTGGCTTCCCACGCCACCTGCTGTGGCAGAAAAAGGAGCCTCACACCGCGGAACGCCAAAGCTAAATCGTGCGCCGAGGCGAATCCAACCGCCAGTTCTCCCCACGTGATGACGGAGACCTGGAAACGAACGGCCCTGTGGGTGGCGATAAAGCGCGCAGCAGGGCCAGATTGACGGCGATTGCGCTCGCCCAGCAGATCGATCCAAAACGTGGTGTCAGTGAGCATGGTTGGCTTTGCGCTTGCGCTCGCGCACTCGCTCCAACGCTTCAAAATCCACTTGCAACTGGCCGTCCACCTGGTCCAGGTGCTTTTCCAGGGCCCCGAACGTCCGAATGGGTCGGGGAACAAAGCGCAGGATGACAGAGGAGAGGCTTTCCTTGGGATGCTTGCGGTTGGCCGAAAGCATTTTGTAGGCCTCCTCGCTTAACGTCGCCGGTTTGCTCATATATTGGTAGTATATTCAGTTTCGCCGCCATGTCAATCAGAAGGGCGAGGCGGCTGGGAAGATTTTCTTATGCTTTTAGTCCGTCGAATGCGTATGTAGGATTGAACCAGCCAATCTCAATCGGACGTGCCATCGCCTCAAAATCGGGAAGAGGTGCTGTTTGGTGCCGTCCTCGGCAAGCCTGCTGCCGAGCGTGCCGCCTTCCTTGACGGTGCCTGCTACGGCGACCCTGGCCTGCGCCAGCGCCTCGAAGCCCTGCTGGCCGCCCAGCAAGCTGACGAATTACCGCCATCGGACGCGCCTGTCGCCAAAGCGACCGTCAAGCTCGATCAGGCCCTGGCCATGATGGACCATCCCAATATCGCCAAAGTGCTCGACGCGTGGTGTCACAGGGGTCAAACCGTACTATACTATTGACTTGTTCATGTTCTTTCCTCCTCCGGTAAAGCGCTGCGTTGAGGGTTGGGCGAGTGCCCATCTGCAACCGCCTCGCCAGCCACCGGATGGTGACCGTCGTTTCTTCCCGGATGCGCGCGGCCAGCGCCGTTTTGCCAGGATCGGTTTTCGCCCGCTTGGTTCCAACCCTCCCGTTTTAATTCCCTCTCGATGATCCGTTGGGCCTTTGCTTCCGCCGCTTCGCGCCGCCATTGACCCGCATGATTTTTTCCCAATCTCCCTTCCATCCTTGCCAGCCATTCCTGCTTGAACTCCGTGGTGCCCAAATACCAGCCCCGCCTCATCGGGTCTCCTGTCTCCCGCGGGTCTTGGCGTCGCGCTTCCGTTCGACGCTCAAATTCGCGCCGGCCCTCGACGCTGTCTTCCGCAATCCCATGCTCGCCGAAAAGCGGCTCCGAAATCATCCACCCCGGACGATGCTCCCGCCCCGCCAAATGCCAGGCAAAACTGCTCCACGGATATTCGATCAACCGCTGCTCAGCCCGCGGCCAACGCGCCCGCACCGGATTCAGATGCGCATCATCACAAACCGTCCGCAGAGAGCCGTTGCCGTTTCCCTCCACGTGCGGGGCTTTGTAACGACCGCTCAAGAGATGTCCCACTTTTCGGCGCCGGTGGTTGAAACGGTTGGAGTAAGTGCTCAACAGCCAGCGCATCCCGTCCATCAAGTTGGCCTCCGATGTTGGCACCACCAGATGAAAATGATTTCCCATCAGGCGCCAGGCCTGCGCCTGCCAGCCGGTTTTTCGGCAGGGTTCCGCCAGGGTCTTGAGAAAATCCTGGCGGTCCACTTCCACTTCATCCAGGAAAACACTCTGGCGCCGATGGCCCGGCTCATCACATGGTAAATCGCTCCCGGATACTCGACCCGCAACATCCGCAGCATGGGAACGATTTACCAAGAAACCTCAACCAATCAACCGCAAAACAAATAATCATTACATTAGTACGATTTGCCCCCTTTGCTCGTGAGCCCTTTGCTTTACTGTTGACCCCTTTGCTTTACTATCATGGCCAACCTCCTTCAGGCCCTCTCTTCTTTCTCCATCCTTAATAAGTATCAATACTAGAAATCGCGCGGATTCACGCCGCGCCGCGCCTCTACACCCGCCTGACGCCCCCAAGAAGCAGCTTGACAGCCGGATCAATAGGCATTATACCACCCTAATTCGTAAAAGCTGAAAGGAACCGTTTTGAAACGCTCGCTTGTTTCTTCGTTGTGCCGCCTCCTGGCGATTGGACTGGCTCAAAACCTCCTGGCCCAAAATGCCGCCGTTCCCGCGGGCACCCCGACGAGTTCATCCGCCGGGCACACCGCGGCCCCCATTCCTTTCGACCAGATTGGCGCGGTCGCCGGCAAACAATACTCCGGTGATGGTCTGGCCGTGGTGTCCAGTCCCGACGGTGCGCGATTGCGCTGCGCCTTTCAGCGCCTGAACGCCCAGGTGACGGCAGAAGGATTGTGGCTCAACTCGACGGTGGAAGGGGCCAAGGGCGAACCTTTCCGAGTGATCGCGCGCAAGGTGGGCCGCGAGGGCGCAACGGCGCTGCCGCTTACGGGCAAAGTGGTTGTGGCTGGAAAGCAGGCGCGGTTTATCCGGCCTGGGTTGACGGAGGAATACTCGGTGAGCATGGACGGGCTGCGACAGGATTTTGTGATTGAACAACGACCGGAGGGAGCCGGCCCCGTGCGGCTGGAACTGGAGGTGGACGGGGCGAAAGCGGAGAGGATGGCAGACGGGGCGCGATTGCTACTGGCGGATGGCGGACGGAAGCTGGCGTATAATCGGCTCAAGGCCGAGGATGCGCGTGGCAAGGAAGTGAAGGCGAGGATGGAAGTGGTGTCGTCCAACCGGCTGGCGGTTGTGCTGGACGATGCCGCCGCCGTCTATCCGGTGCTCATTGACCCGACCTTCAGCGATGCCAACTGGGTCAGCTTTGGCGGATTAGTCGGCGTGGATGGCGGTCTTGACGCCGCTGTTGTGGACAGCTACGGCAATCTTTACATCGGGGGGGATTTTACTGGGGTGGGGAATCTGATCGCCAACAACGTCGCTGAATGGAGCGGCAGCTCCTGGTCGGCCTTGGGCTCGGGGATAAATGGCCATGTTTTCGCGCTGGCGGTGTCAGGAACCAACTTGTATGCGGGTGGTGATTTCACGAATGCGGACGGCGTGTCGGCCAATTGCATTGCCCAATGGAACGGCAGTTCCTGGTCGGCCTTGGGCTCGGGGTTTTCAGGCGCGGAATTCGACGAAAACGGCCCCGCTGTTTACTCCCTGGCGGTTTCGGGAAATACGTTGTATGCCGGAGGTTCTTTCGAATTGGCGGGCGGGATGTCGGCCGGTTCTATTGCCCAATGGAACGGCAGTTCCTGGTCGGGCTTGGGCGCGGGGCTGAACGGCCCGAATCCGCCTGGTACCGTGGTTTTTGCGCTGGCGGTGTCGGGAGGCGCCTTGTATGCGGGAGGTTATTTCAACACGGCGGACGGGATGTCGGCCAACGGTGTTGCCCAATGGAACGGCACCTCCTGGTCGGCTTTGGGTTCGGGCATCTCAGGCTTCGTCTTCGGTGAAAACGGCAGCCCCGTTGTTTATGCTCTGGCGGCGTCGGGCAGCCTCTTGTATGCGGGAGGTTCGTTCGGCACAGCGGGCGGGGTGCCGGCCAACAACATTGCCGAATGGGACGGCGCTGCCTGGGTACCCTTGAGCACAGGGATTTCCAACGCCGTTTACGCGCTGACGGTGTCGGACGGCACCTTGTATGCGGGAGGTGATTTCACCTACGCAGGCTACGAGCCAGCCAATAACATTGCCCAATGGAACGCCCCTTCCTGGACGGCCGTGGGCTCGGGGATGAACAACGATGTTGTTGCGCTGGCGGTATCGGGCAACACCTTGTATGCGGGAGGTGCTTTCACCACGGCGGACGGGTTGTCGGCCAACGCTGTTGCCCAATGGAACGGCAGTTCCTGGTCGGCCTTGGGCTTGGGGATAAACAGCAGTATTGATGCGCTGGCGGTGTCCGGCGCCACCTTGTATGTCGGTGGTGATTTCACCTCGGCGGGCGGTGTGTCGGCCAACTGCATTGCCCAATGGAACGGCAGTTCCTGGTCGGCTTTGGGCTCGGGCATAAGTGGTAGCCTTGCGGACGTAACGGCGCTGGCGGTGTCGGGCGCCAACTTGTATGCGGGAGGTAATTTTACCACGGCGGGCGAGGTGTCGGCCAATTACATTGCCCAATGGAAAGGCAGTTCATGGTCGGCCTTGGGCTCGGGGATGAACAACAATGT
>PLIU01000352.1:0-158 GCA_003140095.1 Verrucomicrobiales bacterium
TCGGGCAACACCTTGTATGCGGGAGGTAATTTCACCACGGCGGGCGGTGTGGCGGCCAATTACATTGCCCAATGGAACGGCAGTTCCTGGTCGCCCTTGGGCTCGGGGATGAACAACCCCGTTTTCGCGTTGGCGGTGTCGGGCGCCAACTTGTATGC
>PLIU01000352.1:196-353 GCA_003140095.1 Verrucomicrobiales bacterium
CCAATGGAACGGCAGTTCCTGGTTGCCTTTAACCCCGACCGGGATGAACGGCGATGTTCACGCGCTGGCGGTATTGGGCAACAGCTTGTATGCGGGAGGTCAGTTCACCTTGGCGGGCGAGGTGTATGCCACCAACATTGCCCAATGGAATGGCAGT
>PLIU01000352.1:408-4994 GCA_003140095.1 Verrucomicrobiales bacterium
TTGTATGCGGGAGGTGATTTCACTACTGCGGGCACTAACGTATCAACCTACCTGGCCGAGGCGCTAATTTCCGCGTCCCAAACACCGGGCGCGCCAACCCTTTACATCATCGGCTCGAGTAACTCGGTGACCGTGTTTTGGCAGGACGTGCCGGGCTGGAGTTTGCAACAGAACTCCAATCTGGCGACCCCCGCCGGCTGGACGGCCAGCAGTTATGCCATCACCGCGGCCAGCGACACCAACAGCATCACCATCACGCCGCCCATGGGAAATCTGTTCTTCCGCTTGAATAATCCGTAGGTCACAGGGGTCAAACCGTCGCAGGGGTCAAACCGTACTATACTATTGACTTGTTCATGTTCTTTCCTCCTCCGGTAAAGCGTTGCGTTGAGGGTTTGGCGAGTGCCCATCTGCAACCGCCTCGCCAGCCACCGGATGGTGACCGTCGTTTCTTCCCGGATGCGCGCGGCCGGCGCCGTTTTGACAGGATCGGTTTTCGCCCGCTTGGCCAATTGGGCCTCGTTCCACGCAGACGATTTATCTCAAGCCGGGCCCGACGTTCGCGTCTGGCCGGGCAAGGACGGCAAAACCACGACGGTCAACCAGTAGTCGGTGAACAGTCGGATCACCCGCACGAATTGCTCGAAGTCCACCGGCTTGATGATGTAAGAACTGCACCGGAGTTTATACATTTTGAGGATCTCCTGCTCCGCGTAGGACGTGGTCAAAATGACGACCGGCAGGTGGCGCAAGTTTTCGTCGCCGGAAATCTCGGCCAGCACCTCCCGCCCGTCCATTCGCGGCATGTTTAAATCGAGCAGGATGATGTCCGGCGTCGGTACGGACGCATATTCGCCCTGCTTGCGCAAGAACGCCATGCATTTTTCACCGTCTTGCACGTGGTGCAATCGGACGGCCAGTTTGGCTTCCTTGAAGGCCTGGCGCGTCAGGATAACGTCGTTTTCGTTGTCTTCGACCAGCAGAATTTCTGTCGGCCTCGTGTGGTCAAGTGCCGTGTTCATTATGTGTCTATCGTCCTTTCTGGGATGGTGAAGTGAAATACGCTTCCGTGACCGGCTTCGGATTCAACCCAAATTCTGCCGCCATGACGATGAACCACGCGGCGGCAAACGGCCAGTCCGATGCCTGTTCCCGGATACTCCTGTTGATTGTGCAAGCGCCGGAACATCTCAAAGATTCGCTCGTGATGCTTCGGGGCGATGCCAATGCCATTGTCCCGGACGGAAAAGACCCATTCGTTTCCATCCGGCTCGGCGGAGACGTGGACGTGGGGCGGTTCCTGGCCGTGGTATCTGAGGCCGTTCTCAATCAGGTTCTGCAGCAACTCCACCAACTGCGGGAGGTCACCCGTCACCGTTGGCAGTTCGTCGCAGGTGACCTGCCCGCCCGCATTACGGATGGAGGTTTCCAATTGGGCGACGGCGTCAGTGAACACCTCGCGAAAGGAAGTCGGTTGGAACGACAGTGCCTGCGAGTCCACGCGCGAATAGGCCAGCACATCCCGAATCAGTTTGTGCATCTGTTCGGCAGACTGGACGGCTCGACGAATCCAGTCGTTGGCTTGCGCGTCCAGGGCTTCCGCGTAGTTCGACTGGAGCAGTTGGACAAACCCGCTGATGTTCCGCAATGGCGTTTGTAAATCGTGCGAAGCGATGTAGGCGAATTGTTGCAACTCTTCGTTGCTCCGTTTCAAGGCCTGATTCGCCTGCGCCAGCTCGGCGTTCTTCTCCTCCAGCTTGTGAACCAGCGCCTGGCTGTATTGCTGGAGCATGTAGGTTTCCTCCACGACCGGCGCCGATGGCGCCGGATGCGCAGCCTGCGCGTCCAACACTTCCCGCAGCGCATCGAGCAGGGTGGCGGTGGGTGCGGGCTTGGTGAGATATTTGTCCGCGCCAACGGTCTCCGCCAGTTTCATGTCGCCGGGCGAAGTGTAAGTGCTGGTATAAATGATGAAGGGCAGGGCGTGGAGCTGTTCGCTCTTCCGAATCTCATGGCAGAGGCAGAAGCCGTCCATGTTCGGCATGAGGATGTCGGAGATGACGGCGTCCACGGTTTCGCGGGCGAGGATTTGCAGGGCTTGGACGCCGTCGGTGGCTTCGAGCGTGGAGTAGCCCTCGGCCTCGAGCGTTACCCGCAGGAGTTTCCGGTTGGTGGCAATGTCGTCAACAAGGAGGATGTTCATGGGATTGCCGGCGAGTCTTCAGCCCTTCTGGCCAGCCTGACCGGCCACAAACCTTTCCAAGTCCGGTTTCACGACCTTCTCATAGCACTCCGGACAGATGCCGTGAGTGAACTTCGCGTCGGTACGCTGGCTGATGTAGTCCTCGACGGATTGCCAGTAATCCTTGTCATCACGGATTTTTTTGCAATAACTGCAGATAGGCAGCAATGCATTCAACTGTTTCACTTCTGTAAGGGCGCGGGACAGCTCCCGGTTGGCGGTTTCAAGCTCCGCAGTGCGTTCCTGGACGCGGCGTTCCAAATCGGAATTCAATTCCACGATGTGTTCGTGCGCGCGTTGAAGCTTGTCCAGTGCGTCCTTGAGTTTGGTGTTCTTCTCTTCGAGCTTATGAACCAGTGTTTGGCTGTATTGCTGGAGCACATAGGTTTCCTCCACAGCCGGCGCGGATGGCACCGGACGCGCCGTCTTCCTGTCCATCACTTCCCGCAGCGCATTGAGCACGGTCCCGGTGGGCGCGGGCTTGGTGAGGTATTTGTCCGCGCCGACGGCCTGCGCCAGCTTCATGTCGTCGGGCGACGTGTAAGTGGCGGTATAGACGATGAATGGAAGGGTGTGGAGCCGCTCGCTCTTTCGAATCTCGCGGCAGAGGCGGAAGCCGTCCATGTTCGGCATGAGGATGTCGGAGATGACGGCGTCCACCGTTTCGCGGGCGAGGATTTGCAGGGCTTCGACGCCGTCGGCGGCTTCGAGCGTGTTGTGGCCCTCGGCCTCAAGCGTCACCCGCAGGAGTTTCCGGTTGCTGGCGATATCGTCAACAAGGAGGATGTTCATGGCTTCGGCCTTTCCTTCGCCAGCAACTCGGCCACCTGCTCCGGCAGCTTGCGCGTGTCTATGGGCTTGGTGATGTAGCCGTCGCAACCAGCGTCAAACGCCTTCTGGTCGTCGCCCTTCATCGCGAAGGCGGTAAGCGCGACGATGCGGATGTGGCGGGTGCGTTTGTCGGCCTTGAGCTTGCGCGCGAGCGTGAGTCCGTCCATGCCGGGCAGGGCGATGTCCATGAGGATCAATTCGGGCAGAGTGTCGGCCAGGACGACCTGCGCCGCCTCGGCGTCCACCGCCTTGAGGATCTTGTGGCCCTCGAATTCGAGCAGGTCGGAGACGAGCTTGAGGTTGGTGGGGTTGTCGTCAATGACCAGGATTTCCGCGCTCATGCCGCCTTCCCTTCTCCCGTCACCACCGGCAGAACGACCGTGAACACGCTGCCCTTGCCGGGCTCGCTTTCCACGCTGACGCGCCCGCCCTGGAACTCGATGATCTTCTTCGTCAGCGCCAGGCCGAGCCCCGTTCCCTCGAAACGGCGAGCGGTGCCGGAGTCCAGTTGCTCAAATTCGGTGAAAAGCCGGCTGATATCCCCAGCTTGGATGCCGATGCCGGTGTCGCGCACCTGCACTTCGAGCTGATCCTGGTCGAGCCGGCGGGCGTGGATGCCCACCTGCCCGTCCTCGTCGGAGAACTTGACCGCGTTGGAAAGCAGGTTGTAGAGGACCTGCTTGAACTTGTGCTCGTCGAGGGTGACGGCCTCGAGCCCCGCCTCAATTTCGATGCTGACGGCGATGTGTTTTTTTTGGGCAATGCCTTTGATGACGGCCGCAACTTCCTCGACGGCCGTTTGTACTGGGAAGGTCTCCGGGTGCAACTCCATTTTGCCCGCCTCGACTTTCGCGAGGTCAAGCACGTCGTTGATGAGCTGGAGCAGGTGGCGCGCGCTGCTAAGTACGTCGCCCAGATATTCCTTCTGCTTGGGCTTCAGCGGGCCGGGCTTCTCATCAAACAGGAACTCGGTGAAGCCGATGATGCCGTTGAGCGGGGTGCGCAACTCGTGGGACATGTTCGCGAGGAACTCGCTCTTCATCCGGTTGGCTTCCTGGAGCGATTGTTCGAAACGCTTGCGCTCGGTCACATCGCGCGCGGCGGCGAATACCCCTTGCAGCTTCCGGTCCCGGTCGTAGAACGTGGTCGCGTTGAAGGAGACCACCGTTTCCTTGCCATCCCGGGCGCGTGCGGTGAGTTCGTAGTTCGTAGCCTTCTTTTCTCTCAGCACCTGTTTGATGCTCGTCTCGGCCCCATCCGGATCGGTGAAGTAGTTCTTGAACGGCGCCCCAATCAGTTCATCGCGCGTGCAGCCGGTGAGCACCTCCATCTGTTTATTGACATCGGTGATAATGCCGGACGGATCGGTGGTCATGATCGCGTCGATATTGGATTCGAACAGGGAGCGCGTGTAGAATTGATGGTCGCGCAGCCGCTGACCGAGCTGTTTCTGCTCTGCCTCGATCTGTTTGCGCGCGGTGTTGTCGGTGCCAATCAGCAGGTAGCCGATGAT
>PLIU01000352.1:5111-5287 GCA_003140095.1 Verrucomicrobiales bacterium
CCTTTTGCGTCCGTGGCGATGCTCGAGAAGTTGGCGCTGTTGAAAATCGCGCTCTGCAGCGCCCCCGCTTTGAGCAGCGCCTCTTCCGCCTGCTTGCGCGCGGTATTATCTGTGCCGATCAATAGGTAACCGATGATGGCGTTTTGAGCGTCGCGCAGCGCCGTGACCGACACGAC
>PLIU01000430.1 GCA_003140095.1 Verrucomicrobiales bacterium
GGGCGACACGCTCTTTTACGGGCAGGGCGCGGGCAAGGACGCGACGGCCAGCGCGATCTTGAGCGACATCGCGGACGCGGCGCTGGATTTGAAGCACGGGACGGCGGGGCGCGTGCCGCCGTTGGTGCCGCACGAGCAGCATGGCACGGTGCTGGCGATTGCAGAGGTGGTTTCGCGCTATTATCTGCGATTCAACGTGGTCGATAAGCCGGGCACGCTTTCGCGCATCACCTCCATTCTAGCGGCTTCGAAGATCGGCATCTCGTCGGTCATCCAGCCCGAAGGGCACGAAGGGAAAAGCGTGCCTCTGATCTTGATGAGCCACGAAGCGCCCAACTCGGCGGTGCAAAAGGCGCTGGCCAAAATCGCCAGGTTGCCGGTGGTCAAGGGGCCGCCGGTGATGGTGCGGGTGGAGAACTTCGCCTGATGGACTATTTTTTCACTTTTTGCGCCAATCGTGGCGTCGGCGCGGAAGGAAGCGGTGATGAAATTGATGGGTCTCTGAAAGGCATTATCAAGGCGCCGTGTGGACAAGTTGTTGACACTGTGAAGGTTGGAAATGATTTGGCGGCCAAGAACCGCAGTTGATTTTTGACCAAATTTAGGCGATTTTAGACGTTGACATCTTGTGAATAATCTCTAGGATGGCAACGGGTTTGATTCGGGTAGCGGTACGTTTCTTCAGCGGGGTTCCCCACCCCCACCTCCTTGGCGTCTGCTGCCCGAATCGCCTTTTTTAATACCGTCAGCGGGATGGAGGCCATGACCCGACGTGCTAATGTTGCGGTTCATGGACAGGGGAAGGGGGCGCCGGGGTTTTGCTCGCGTTGGGCAATGAATCTGCGCGTGGCGGCGGGAAGTTCGTTCCACATGGACATCGCGAGAATGACTCCCAAAGCGGCGAAAGGCATTAGAAAGATCGGCCACCAATACCAACTCCTGCCCGTCAGATATCCCAAGGAGAAAGATTGCACGCTGCTGCCCAGATAGACAAAGCCGTCGGCGATGCCCGAGCACGTGGCGGTGGCTTTGCGACCACCGAAATCGGGAGCGGCCGTGCCCGCCATCAGGGCATGAACGCCGATCACGAACAGGGCGATGAGGACGGCCGCCCAGCCGACGATCCACTGGGATTTGTATAGAAAGAGGGCGATGACGGCAGCCAACAGAAACATAAAGGCCGCGCAAATGGCTGCGGGCGGCCCGCGGCGCGATTGAAAGACCTTGTCCGAAAGGTATCCGCCGACAAAGCCGCCCGCGATCCCGCTCATGCAAATCAACAAGCCCCAGTGTTCCGTGAAAAAAGCGGTCCCAGGCTGTTTGCTTTCATGGGCAAAGACCCGATACCAATTCATGATGCCGTTGCGCAGCACGCCCGCAGTCACGCCAATGGCGGCGATCGTCAGCATGAGCCGGCTGGCGAAGACCTTCTTGAGCAGGTCCGCCGTGCTCAGTTCGACGTGCATCTGGCCGGACGAGGCGTCCGCGGTGTCGAAGGGCGGGAAGCCGGCCTCTTCTGGCGTGTCCTTGATCAGCCACCAATCCATCAACGCCCAGAAGAAAAGAACGGCAGCCGGAAGGTAAAAGACGGTCCACAGCGCATCCACCGAGTCCAACTTCGAAGCGAAGACGCTTTGGATGAGGGCATGGAACCAGCCGATCTGGTTTCCGGGATGGGCCTTGGCCATGTCCGCCAGCGCCTGGCCCCAATCAAAAGCGAAATAAAGGCCCAGGGAAATGAGAGTGCCAAAGATGCCCGCAAAAACGCCTCGCTCGCGGACATGGAACCAGTAGGCCTTGACTTTGATAATGGAGACGGCGCCATAACTTTGGAAGTACATGTTGATGCCATAGATGACCGAGAAGGGAAGGAGCATTTTCATGCGCAGGCGGTGCGTGACCATCAAGTAGATCAGAGCGCCCAGGGCGATATTGGCCACGCCGGAGCCGATCGCGCCCAACAACATGCCCTTCTTGCCGCCGATCTTGTCCACTAGCGGGCCATTAATCAAAAAGGAGAAGGCATAGACAAAAGCGCCCACACCGAAAATGTCGCCAAATTCTTTGTTTGACATCGCGCTGCCCAGCGCGTCCTTGGCCACGTTCAGATTATAGCGCGCCATGTACATGAAGGAGTAAGTCAGGCCCAGCGGGAACCAATTGATGAAGCGGCGCACCAAGAACCAGCGGCCAAGTCCCAACGGGTTATTCCGGAAGTAAATAACAATGATAACCGCGAGGCAAATCAGTACGAGTGTGGCGGGCATGGCGAGGAAAGGGAGATTAGCGCCGGCCTCGCGCGCGCATCCTTCTCGTCAGGGCGGTTGGACTCATCGGCTTACAAAGTGTTCAGCACATTGATCAAGTGGCGGAGCCGTCCGTAGTCCTTCCGGTTGAAGCCGAAGGCGATGCGCTGCAAGTTCAAAGTCGCCACTTCGTCCTGTTCCTCGGGCATCGGCTCAATGGCGCGAATGCTGTCGCCGGTGATAATGTCGGCAAAATCCTCGTTCAAGGCCTGGATGGCGGAGGGCGTGGGAGCGTTCTTGAGGCGGATGACCAGCTTGTCGGCCACCGAGCGCATGGAATGGTAATTGCGGTAAAAGCGGGCAATATGTTTGACGGCGTCCTCGGCGCGGTCGGTGATGTAATACAGGTTCAGGTCCGCCGGGCTGATCAGTTCGGCGCGCAGCAGATGCTCGCGCATGTGCTTGTCCCAGGTCCGCCAGTAAGCGGAGCCGGGAGGATTGATCAAGACCAGCGGGCGCAACCGCGTCTTGCCCGTTTGCATCAACGTCAGCGCCTCGTAGCCTTCGTCCATGGTGCCGAATCCGCCCGGGAACAAGGCGATGGCGTCGGCGTGGCGGACGAAGGTGAGCTTGCGGGTGAAGAAGTATTTGAAGGTGATGAGCTTCTTGTCGCCCTGCATGATGGGATTGGTGCCCTCTTCCCAAGGCAGCCGGATGCTGACCCCAAAGCTGTTCTCCAAACCCGCGCCTTCATGGCCGGCGCGCATGATGCCCGGTCCGGCCCCCGTGATGATCATCCAGCCCGCAGCGGCCATCTGGCGTCCGAAGTCCACCGCCTGCCGGTACTCCGGTTCCTCTAACTTGGTGCGGGAGGAACCGAAAATGGTGACCTTGCGCTTCTCGGCGTAAGGCTTGAAGAGGCGGAAGGCGTAGCGCAACTCGCTCACCGCAGTGCGGATGACGCGCACATCGCCGCGGTCCTCCACGTCGGTCAGCAGTTTCAGGGCGTTGAGAATCACGTCGGCCACCAAGTCCTGGTTGTAGCCGCCGCCCTTATAGGCGATCAACTCCTGGATGCGGCGTTGCAATTCAGGGTCAACCGGAGTTTTGAGGCGGCGTTCCATCAATTTCAAGGGCGGTCGGTTCAGACTCCGATGTCCTCGTTCCACAACTGCGGGTTTTTGGTCACGAACTCGCGCATTAGTTGAATGCACTCCGGGTTTTGTGCGACCTCGACTGCGACGCCTTTGGCGCGCAAATGGTCCTCGGCGCCCAGGAAGGTGACATTCTCGCCGACCACCACGCGAGGAATGGCGTAGAGCAAAATGGCCCCACTGCACATCGGGCAGGGCGAGAGCGTCGTGTAGATGGTGCAACGCCGATAGACCGAGGCCCGTTGCCGTCCGGCGTTTTCCAGGCAATTCATTTCGCCGTGGTGAATGACGCTGCCTTTTTGGACACGCTGGTTATGGCCGCGGCCAATGATGCTGCCATCGCACACCAGCACGGAGCCGATGGGAATTCCACCCGAGGCCAAGCCCGTTTTTGCCTGGTCCAGGGCCGCTTGCAGAAATGGGTCCATACACGTGGGGGCGCGCCGCCGGCCAACAATCGCTCTGGCACAACACCACCCGCTCCATTACAATGCCTCAAGTTTGCCGAATTGGAAGCCAAACTTATTGGAAGCCACAACTTATGCCGACACTTGCCACGGCCGTGGACGGACTGAAACTGCCCAATCCGTTCATCATCGCCTCCGGTCCGCCGGGAACCAATTTGAACGTCATGGCCAAGGCCTTCAAGGAAGGCTGGGGCGCCGTTATCGCCAAGACGATCAGCCTCGACGCGGCCAAAGTCATCAACGTCACGCCGCGCTATGCCAAGTTGATGGGCCAGGACGGACGGGAGATTGTCGGCTGGGAGAACATCGAGTTGATCAGCGACCGGCCGTTCCAAATCTGGCTGGACGAATTCAAGAAATGCAAAGACCTCTTTCCCAAAGGCGTGTTGATCGCTTCCATCATGGAGGAATACCGCAAGGACGCCTGGGTCGAAATTGTCGAGCGCTGCCAGGAGAGCGGGGTGGACGGATTTGAGTTGAACTTTTCCTGCCCGCACGGTCTGCCGGAGCGCAAAATGGGATCGGCCATGGGCCAGGACTGCGACATTTTGGCCGAAGTCTGTGGCTGGGTCATGGGGGCGGCCCGGAAACCGGTGTGGGCCAAGATGACTCCGAATATCACGCACATCCAGGAGCCGAGCCGCGCCGCGCTGGGCGCCGGTTGCCAGGGCATCAGCGCCATTAACACCATTGGTTGCGTCATGGGCATCAACCTGGAAACGTTGCGTCCCGAACCGACCGTCGAAGGCTTCAGCACTTCCGGCGGCTACTCCTCCAAGGCCATCCGTCCCATCGCGTTGCGGATGGTGATGGAAATCGCGACGATGATGGGCCGCGAATTTCCCGGACGTTCCCTTTCCGGCATCGGCGGAGTGGAGACGGGCGGGGACGCCGCGCAATTTATACTTGTCGGCGCCAATACCGTGCAGGTATGCACAGGGGTGATGAAATTCGGCTATGAATGTGTCCAGTCCATGCAAGAGCAATTGCTCGCCTTCATGGAGCAACACAAATTCAACACCCTGGCCGATTTCAAAGGGCGAAGCCTGCCGTATTTCACCACGCACTTCGATTTGGTGCAAAAGCAGGCCCAGCGCAAAGCCTTGTCCGCCGTGGCCTTGGCGAAGGCGGAAAAAACCGCAACCCAGAAGAAGGCCGTTCACTCCGACGGTGAATGGCGCGGCGATTCGTTTGTGCAACAATCCAATGCTCTTTCCCGCGGAGTGATCGAATGAAAGATCCTTTTGTTTGATAATTGGGTGCAACCTCTTGACCTTATTGGCCGTAAACAAAAAGGCGGGGGTCGTATTTTTCATCTCGAATTTTCTCGAATTTTCTGGAGCAAGTTGTAGTGTTATCCTTGGTCCCCAGCGGATGCCTCCGGCTGCTTCTGGCTCGTGGCGGCATCCTGTAGGCTGCGTGCCCTCACGCGGCGATCTTCCTTGAGTCATGGTGCGCCGTGACTCTTTTCCATTTTTCACCGCCGCTTTCATCACTCATTTTATACGTCTATTTAACATACTGTATGTAATATGTCTCACATATTAAGATATTGCAACATATTTCGCAAAGTATTTTGGACCCGCAAACCGTTTCCGCTGTGGCCTGCGCCTGGATGGCGCGCGAGAGCCTCCGAACGACCCAAACGAAGTTGCTGAGCCATCCGGCCAGACGGATAATGCGGAGCCTACAGCCGGGCTTCTGCACCGGCCATGACCAGGCCTTGGCTTGCTGCAAATACCAATTTCCGAGGACCCTCACGGCCTTCACTGACGATTCCACGAATGAAAACGCAGGCTCGCATCGGACCGCGAAGACTGTTTGAAGAGCGCGGGAAAGACCGTTTCAAAAAAAGTGGATGGACAACATTTTTTCTGTTGAATAAAGCCCCAAATGGCTGACCCTTCGGCCTTTACGCAGCCGCCGTCAACCGAAAAAGTGCAAATAGTGAGGACTGACGCGAATGGCGCTTACTGACGCGAATGGCGCTTATGGAAAAGGTGCAAGCAACGCAATGATTTCACCGGACGATTTGCGGAAGAAACCGAAGTGGCCGTCCACTGTGCAGACGGAGGCCCGGTGATTCAGTCCGCCATCCGCACCACAAAAGCGTCGGCGAAATCCATCGGAGCATCTTTGTATTGCTCCATCGTGCTCCATCAAAGCACGAATGGCGGACATTTCTCCGGCCAGCGAGATGAGGACAAGGTCGTTTTGCTCGACAAGTTTCAAGACGGTGGCCGCTGGCACACATCTTTCGCCACAAGATGACAGCCCTCGGCCAAGACCGCTTCGCAGACGAGAGCACCGGCCGGCAGGTTTTCAAAAATCCGCGTGGCCCATTCATGGTGCGAATCCCTTATGGAGAACCAGGCGACGAGCGGGCCGCTATCCATGATGGCTTGACTCATTTCCCGAAGTCGTCCATATGGCGCGGGTTGGTGGAATGGTCGGTGAACTCGCCTCGGCCCATAACCCCCAAATCCCGCATCGCTTTGCCCAGCGATTTCGCTGGCCCGTCAGGTTTGACGGCTTGGGGCGAGAGAATTGTCAATAGCGCATGCGCCTTGTCTGGCAGCGTTTCCGCTCCGGCAGGATGCACCCGGCCATTTTCCAATTCCACTTCCAGCGTCTTGTAGCTCATGGCAGATATAATGCCCTTCAAATCGGTCAGAATCAAGCGCCGATGCGCCAATTTCAAAAACGAGAGCTCAACACTAAGCCCCCGCCGAGAATCTCATGTGATAGGCGAAAAAAGGAAAAAGGCAATTGATTGGGAGTCGTAACGGGTCAATCAGTTGCGTTGGGGCCGCGCGGACCCGGAGAGCGCAAAGGCAACTAATCACAGGGGTCAAACCGGGCGTCCGACCGGGTGCAAAACCCGCATGCATCACAGGGGAAACAGGGGTCAAACCGCACATCACAGGGGTATCACAGGGGTCAAACCGATCACAGGGGTCAAACCGTACTATTGACTTGTTCATCACAGAGGGGAAGTCACAGGGGGTCAAGAGTCACAGGGGTCACAGTCACAGTGGTCAAAACCGTACTATTGACTTGTTCCTGTTCTTTCCTCCTCCTGTAAAGCGCTGCATTGAGGGTTTGGCGAGTGCCCATTTGCAACCGCCTCGCAAGCCACCGGATGGTGACCGTCGTTTCTTCCCGGATGCGCGAGGCCAGCGCCGCTTTGACAGGATCGGTTTTCGCCCGCTTGGCCAATTGGGCCTCGTTCCACCCCTCCCGTTTTAATTCACTCTCAATGATCCGTTGGGCCGTTGCTTCCGCCGCTTCTCGCCGCAATCGTTTAGTTGTTTTTTGTTAACCTTTTCGTATTATTATGCAATGCAAGCCGCGAAGCAACCGATGAACACATGCCCGATTTTCACGGGTGGCGAATGGCGAACTCTTACGGACGTTCCGACCACTCCGGTCCATAACCCATCAACCGGGCAGGTCATCGCGGAATCCCCGCTGTGCGGCGCGCGCCATGTCGATGAAGCGGTCGAAGCGGCGGCGGCCGCCTTTCCCGCTTGGTGGGAAACGCCGCCGGTGGAGCGGGCGCGCATCCTCTTCCAGTTCAAAGCGTTGCTGGATCAAAACTTCGAGGAATTGATCCGCCTCAATACGCGGGAACACGGCAAAACCCTGGCCGAATCGCGCGGGGACGTCAAACGCGGCATCGAAATGGTCGAGTTCGCCTGCGGCATTCCTTCGTTGCTCATGGGCGAGAGCATGGAGAACATCGCGCGCGGCATCGATTGCGATACCATCCGCCAGCCGCTTGGCGTCTGCGCCGGCATCACCCCGTTCAATTTCCCGGCCATGGT